>JADZCW010000275.1 GCA_020851395.1 Phycisphaeraceae bacterium | reverse complement strand
GTGTATCAAACCCCAAACCCCGATGCGGCTCGCGTCGGGGTTTTTGTTTCGCAAGACGAGCCGGAGGCTTCCCAATGATCATCGTCATGCGGCCCGACGCCACGCCCGACCAGGTGGAGCACGTCAAAATGCTCGTACGCGAACAGGGCCTTAAAGACCACCCCATCGTCGGCACCGACCTGACCGTCGTGGCCGTCATCGGCGACGACCGCCGCAAGGACAAGGGCGTCTTCGAACAAGCCCCCGGCGTCGACCGCGTGGTGCCCATCCTCGCCCCCTACAAGATGGCCGCCCGCGAGACGCGGCCGACTAAGACGCAGGTCCGGATCGGCTCGAACTGCGTCTTCGGCGGCGTACAGATCCCCGTCGTTGCCGGCCCGTGCAGCGTCGAGAGCGAGGCCAAGCTGCTGGAGGTTTCCCGCATGATCAAGGCCGCCGGCGCCTCCGCCATCCGCGGCGGGGCCTTCAAGCCGCGCACCAACCCCTACAGTTTTCAGGGCTTGGGCGAAGAGGGCCTGAAGTACCTGGCCGAGGCCCGCGAAGAGACCGGCTTGCCCATCATCACCGAGGTGCTGAACATCGCCGACGTCGAGCTCGTGGCCAAGTACGCCGACTGCCTGCAGATCGGCACGCGCAACAGCCAGAACTTCAAGCTCCTCGAGGCCTGCGGCCGCCAGCCCAAGCCGGTCCTGCTCAAGCGCGGCATGGCCATGACCATCGACGAGTTCCTCCAGGCCGCCGAGTACATCCTCGCCGAGGGCAACCCCAACGTCATCCTCTGCGAGCGAGGCATCCGCACCTTCGAGGACCATACCCGCAACACCCTGAGCCTCTCGGCCATCCCCGAGCTGCACCACCGCACGCACCTGCCCGTGGTCAGCGACCCCTCGCACGGCACGGGCCACGCCCGGTTGGTCGCCGACATGTCCCGCGCCTCGATCGCCGCCGGCGCCGACGGCCTGCTGCTCGAGGTGCATCAGGACCCGCAGCACGCCATGACCGACGGCGCCCAGTCGATCACGCCCGCCGCCCTGGCGGAGCTGATGCCCAGCCTCGCCCGCGTAGCCGAAGCGGTCGACCGCCGCTGCGACGCCCTCGTCGGCGCGGGGGTGTGAATGTGCAGCTCTACCACTCCACGATCTTCCCTGCGTCAAATACCCGGCCGCTGTGGGCCTGGCGATGGTTGATGAAGATATTGCCCTTAGGCATCTTGGCACGCTTGGCGATGCTTGATGCGACGGCCTTGAGCATTTTGCGGATTTCCGCAGCATCATTGAAGTCGGGCGTGAGCAGGTCGACCAGCACGGGATGCGACGTCCTCGGCTGTCGCCTGGCCGTCCTGCCCGCCACGGCGTAGTGGCCCGGGGGGAAGAACTCCCAGGTGGCTGTGATGTGCTCGATGCCGATGCCTGTGGCCTTGGAAAAGTCCTTGGTCAGACCCTTGACCGCGGACGGCATCGCAATCGACGGGTCAAGCGGCAGTGACCGGACGTGGATCAACGGCATGCGGGAGCCCTCCCCAAGCGGAGTCGAAGTATAGCCGACCGATCCGATCATCCGGCGGGTAGATGAGCACAATTCGTCGAGGCGTTACACTGTCCCCCCGGTGAACCTCATGAAGCATTCCCTTGTCCTGACCGCCGTAGGGCCGGATCGTCCGGGCCTGGTCGATGAACTAACGGGCTTCCTCCTCCGGCGCGGCGCCAACCTCGCCGACTCGCGCATGGTCAACCTGCGCGGGCAGTTCGCGGTGATCATGCTGGTGGAACTCTCCGGCGAGAGCGGGATCATCGAATCCCTGCAGACTGATCTTCCGGGTGTGTCCCAGAAGATCGGCCTGACGGTCACGCTGGTCCCCCAGGAGGGCTCCCGCGGCGGTCCACTTCCCGGGGTGCCCTTTTCCCTCAAGGTCACCGCCATGGACCAGCCCGGCATCGTCCACCGCGTTACGCACCTGTTGCACCAGCACGGGGCGAACGTCGAGGACCTGACCACCGAGCTTGAGGAGGGGGCCTATACCGGCACGCCGCTGTTCACCATGCACCTGCGCATGACCGTGCCGAGCAAGCTGCCGGTCCGCCAGCTCCGCCAGGACCTCACCACCCTGTGCGACGAGCTCAACTGCGACTTCGATCTGCAACCGGGGTAAGACGTCAAGAACACTGTGCTGAGTGGAATTCCGGGCGGGCATCGAGAGGATGATTCGACCATGAGCGAGCAGGTGATTCGGCTGGCGGTCGGCGATTATGAACAACTGATGGTCTTCCTGGCCCGGGCCTTCGGCTACAGGTCCACGGACTGGTTCGCGGCGAACCTGGCCGTCCTCTACGAGCCGACCGAAGCCTCGATGCGCTGCAACTTCGCCGTCAAAAAGGACGGCCGGATCGTCGGCAACGTCGGCCTCTTCCCCTTCGAGATGAGCATCGGCGGGCACACGTTCCGTGTCGCGGGCATCGGCGGCGTCTCGACCGACCCTGACGAACGTAAGTCGGGACTGATGAAGCTGATCATGGACCCCGTCATGGCCGAGATCCAGCAGGAGAAATTCCCGATCTCCTGGCTCGGCGGTCAGCGGCAGCGTTACCGCTACTGGGGCTACGAACGGGCCGGCTGCTGCGTGCGCGCCGTGCTCAACAGTGCCAACGTCCGGCACGAGCCGCTCTGGCAGCAGAGCGTGCCGCTCAAACTTGAGCCGATCACCGGCCCGGGTGAGTTCGTCCAGGCCGCCATGGAATTGCACGCCGCGCAGGCCTATCGCTGCCTGCGCCGGCCGGAGCACTTCTTCAATCACCTGCGGCAGTGGAGCGGCCGGCCCGTGGCCGCACGGGCCGAGGGCGGCACGGGCAGGGTCGTTGCCTACGCCGTCCAGAACAGCGGCAGCCCCGGTATTGACGAACTTGTCGCCGCCGACGTGCCCTCCGGGCTGGGCCTGCTGCGCTCGCTGATCGAGCGCGACGGCTCGCTCACGGTCACACTCAATTCCGCCCTGGACCCGCTGGCCCAGGCGGTGCTGACCATGGCCGAGTCCGCCCGCGTCGAGGAGACCGGCAACTGGC
>JADZCW010000274.1 GCA_020851395.1 Phycisphaeraceae bacterium | reverse complement strand
CTCATCCAGCTGCTGATCAGCCAGAAACAAATCGACCGCGCCCGACAGGAACTGGCCACCCTCACACTCAACCGCGACCTGGCCCCCCCCGACCAGCGCCGACTCGCCTACTTCTACGCCCAAACCGACCAGCCCGACCAGGCCGTCTCCCTCCTCCAGAACCTCCACCAAGCCGGCCGACTCGACGAGATCGGCACCCTCCAGCTCGCCGAGATCCAACGCCAGGCCGGACGCACCGACCAGGCCCTGGCCCTCTGCCAGCCCCTGCTCGACAACCCCTCACCCGCCGTCATCGAGTTCGCCGCCGACCTCTTCGCCTCCCTCGGACAGCTCGACCGCTCCCAGACCCTCCTGGCCAAGCTCGACGCCCTGACCGACCTGCCCCCCAAACGCAAGCTCGCCATCCGCGCCGGCTTCGCCATGCGCCACGGCACCCCCGACCAGGCCATGGACCTGCTCACCCAGCTCGCCCACGCCCAACCACCCCAGGCCCAGGACTGGACCAACCTCATCAGCTTCGCCGTCCGCGCCGGACGCATCGACGACGCCCTGACCGCCCTGGCCCAGGCCGCCGACGGACTCCCCAACGACCCCGCCATCACCGACCTCGCCGCCCAGGCCCCCACCCTCCGCCAGCTCGGCGACGACAACACTGTCATCCCCCTGCTCGCCGCCCTGATCGACCAGCCCCAGGACCGACCCCAGATCCTCCCCGCCCTGACCCTCCTGACCGAGGCCAAGCAGAAAAACCTCCCCGACGAACAGCTCACCGCACAGCTCGCTCAGCTCGCCGATCGCTACCCCACACTCGTCGCCCTGCAGAACCTGGTCATCCGCCGCTACCTCGCCCAGAACCAGCCCGCCGACGCCGCACGCCTCGCCCAGCGCGCCATGGACCGCTTCCCCCGCGCCGTCGAGCCCGCCTGGCTCGCCGCCGAGGCCTTCGCCGCACAGAAAAAATGGGCCGACGCCCTCGCCGCCGCCGAGCAGTGGCGCAAACGATCCGCCAGCCGTCCCCTCGCCGCCGACGTCATGATCGCCCAGGCCCAGCTCGAACTCGACCGACCCGAGCAGGCCGACGCCCACATGCAGCAGTACCTCCAGTGGGCCCTGCAGAACCCCGACGCCTACTCCCCCGTCATCGTCAACCACACCCGCGCCCTGATCCACCAGGGCCACCCCGATCAGGCCCACGACCTGCTCTGGCCCCTGACCGAAAAAACCCCCGCCTGGCGCCTCGCCTGGATGCAGATGGCCGCCAACGAGCTGCCCACCGAGACACTCGCCCGCCAATGGCTCACCGAGCTCCAGCCCCGCCTGCCCGACGACGACAGCGACCAGCGACTGACCCTCGGCCAGGCCTGGATCGTCGCCGGACGACGCCTGAGCGCCGACGCCCTCAAGGACCAGGGCTTCGCCCTCCTCGCCGCCCTCGCCGACGACCCGAACACCTCCCCAGAGACCCTCTTCAACATCGCCCGCGCCGCCGAGATCGAGGAACGCCTCGACGACGCCGAGAAGTACTACCGACTCTCCCTCGCCCGCCGCAAGGACTTCGACGTCTCGATGAACAACCTCGCCATGCTCCTGATCCAGAAAAAGGGCGACCTCCACGAGGCCCTCGCCCTCGCCCAGGCCGCCGTCAAGGCCCGACCCGACTCCCCCGACTTCCTCGACACCCAGGCCTATGCCCAGCAGGCCCTGGCCCAGTTCGACCCCGCCGCCGACAGCCTCCGCAAGGCCATCGAGCTCGACCCGGCCAACCTCGAGTGGCAGGCCCACCTCGTCCAGGTCCTCCGACAGGCCGGCAAAACCGATGACGCCGACCAACTCGCCGCCAAACTCCGACAGGCCGACCCCGAACTCAAGTCCATCCCCGATCACCTCCGCCCCGCCGTCGCCCCCTGAACGCCCCCTCCAACCCATCCCCTCCCACCGCCATCTCCATGATGCCGCGGTGGATATTCCATCCCCGCCTAGCACCCCACCCCCCGACGGGTACACTGGCACGCGTCCTCACGCCCCGCCGTCCACACCCCCGCACCCCCCGTTGCATTGATATATATCATGATATCATGATATTTGAACTGAAAGGCCGCCACCCCCCGGAGCCACCCCATGTCCCCGCGACTCCCCCGACTCGCCCGCACCCCCCGCTGGCTCCAGGGCCTGCTCCTGGGCGTCCTGGTCCTCCTCGCCGTCGCCTTCCTCTCCGGCCTCTTCACCCGCCGCACCCCTCCCGGAAGGTCCACCTCCCCCGCCCCCGGAAGTGCCGCCACCGCAAGCCCCGCCACCGCGCTCAGTGAAACTTCCGGTGAAACTTCCGGGGGGGTGATGACCGTCCAGCCCACGCCCCTGCCCCGCACCGCCGTCGCCGCCGGCTCCATCGAGGCCCGACACGAGATCTCCCTCGCCTCACGCATCGCCGCTCGCGTCGAACGCATCCCCGTCATCGCCGGCCAGTCCGTCCACGCCGGCGACCTGCTCGTCGAACTCGACCAGACCGACCTCGCCGCCCGCGTCAAACAGGCCCAGGCCAACCTCGACGCCGCTCACTCCCAGCTCCAGCAGGCCCGGAGCGACCTCGCCAAGCTCACCGAACTCCGCCAGCAGGGCGCCGCCACCGAACGCGAGCTCCAGGACGCCCAACGCCGCGCCGACGTCGCCGCCTCCGGCGTCCAGGCCGCCGAGCAGGCCCTCGCCGACGCCCAGTCCCAGCTCCAGTACACGCGACTGACCGCCCCCATGGACGCCATCGTCGTCGACAAACGTGTCAACGACGGCGACCTCGCCTCCCCCGGCCAGGAGCTCATCCGTCTCTACGACCCCCACCGACTCCAGCTCGTCGCCGCCGTCCCCGAGTCCCTCGCCACCAACCTCAAGCCCGGCGACGAAGTCGGCGTCGAGATCGACGCCCTGAGCCTCCGCTGCACCGCCAACATCAGCGAGATCGTCCCCCAGTCCGCCCCCGGCTCCCGCTCCATGCTCGTCAAAGTCACCGGCCCATGCCCCCCCGGCGCCACCACCGGCATGTTCGGCCGAATGATCCTCCCCCTCGGCCAGGAGCAAGTCCTGCTCGTCCCCCGGTCCGCCGTCGAACGCGTCGGCCAACTCGCCTACCTCCACGTCCTTTCCGGCGATCCCCCAGCCCCCCAGCGCCGCCTCGTCCGCCTCGGCCGAACTCACGACGACCAATTCGAGATCCTCGCCGGCCTGAGCCTTGGCGAAACCATCCTCCTCCACCCCGTCGACTGATCCTCCGACCCCCTCTTTCCCCCACGAAGCCATGACCCCTCACAACGCCATCCAGCGCATTGTCGAGCTCTTCCTCCGCGGCAAACTCTCCGGCCTCTTGATCATCCTCAGCCTCGCCGCCGGCGCCATCGCCCTGCTCGCCACCCCACGCGAGGAAGAGCCCCAGATCGTCGTCCCACTCGCCGACGTCTTCGTCTCCGTCCCCGGCGCCACCGCCGCCGAGGTCGAACGACAGGTCACCACCCCCCTCGAAAAATTCGTCTCCCAGATCGACGGCGTCGAGTACGTCTACTCCATGTCCCGCCCCGGCTCCTCCATCGTCACCGTCCGCTTCTTCGTCGGCGAAAACCGCGAGGACAGCCTGGTCAAACTCCAGACCAACCTCGCCATGCACGTCGACGCCGTCCCCGCCATGGTCCAGGGCTGGGTCGTCAAGCCCGTCGAGATCGACGACGTCCCGATCTTCACCGCCACCCTCTACTCCGACGCCGTCTCCCCCACCGAATTGCGCCGCATCGCCCAGGAAATCCAGCTCCGACTCCAATCCGTCCCCGACACCGGCCCCACCGCCGTCCTCGGCGGCCAGCCCCTTGTCGCCTCCGTCCACCCCGACCCCGAGCAGCTCGCCTCAAGAGGCCTGAGCATCGCCGACGTCCAGCGCGCCCTCGCCGCCGCCAACATCAACCTCCCCGCCGGCCAATTCTCCCGCGACAACCAACGCTTCATCGTCGAGGCCGGCTCAACCCTCGCCGACGTCCGCGACCTCGAAAGCCTCGTCATCGCCGTCGCCGACAACCGCCCCGTCTACCTCCGCGACGTCGCCTCGATCAACCTCGCCCCCGACGAGGTCACCACCTACACCAACTTCTACCAGCACGGTTCATCAGCCGAAGGTTCACTTCCGGG
>JADZCW010000273.1 GCA_020851395.1 Phycisphaeraceae bacterium | reverse complement strand
TTGGCGTTCTGGCGGACACGCTTCTTGGCGCTGAGCGAATGAGCCATGTCGGTAAGTTCCTGTCCTGTCAGCCTGTAGGGCCAGCCACGCCGGCCCGGGGAAATCGACGGAGCCCGGTATTATGCCCAGAGTGGCCGGGGGATGCAAGGCAGACGTGGGCACGGGGTACAGGATACGGGGTGTCCAGCCCGCCAATGATCAATGGCACTGGCACTTCAAGCACTTGCGCCCGCCTCAATCGCACGCTGCCGTACCCCCGCCTCACCGCGCCAGAAACGCCCTGAAATTCTCCCGCAGCAGCTTCGCCACGTCGCGCCGGACGTGTGCCTCGGTCAAGCGGAAACCCGCCGCCACCGTGTCGGCGTACTTGTCCGTCAGCACCTTGGCGATGATCTTGCGCGAGTGGTCCCACTTGTAGATCAGTTGGTCGAGCACGCGGGCGTCGGAGTGCTGCGGGACGATCGTCGTGCCCAGCAGCTCAAGCCGCATGCGGGTCATCTCCTCGATGAGCACGGGATTGTTCAGGAACCACCAGCAGCCGAACACGAGCATGTTGCCGAACTTCCGGGCGGCCACGCAGAGCTCGTGCTGGTTCTCGCGGGCGAGCATGGTCACCAGGAACTTGTTCCGGGGGAACTCACGGCAGAGGTTGACCACCGCCTGCACGTCGGCCTTGGCCACCATGTCGCCGGCGTCGCCCAGCGGGGGGTTCACCCGCAATTTCGAGCCGATCATCATCGCCCAGGGCAACCCGCGCTCGGCGCAGACGGGCAGGAGGCACTCACGGATGAACCGCTCGCCACCGACGTTGTTCGGGTCGGGGAATTTAAATTCCGGGGGCAGGCTCATGGCCACGTAGATGGCCTTCATGTAGTCGAGCCAGCGGCGGAGGAACCGGCGGACCTCCTCGACCGTCTTGCCGCTGAAGTCCTCCCTCGCATCAAAGCCCCACGACCGCAGTTTCGCGGCCGCGCCGGGCCAGTCGCGTACCAGGGGGTCGATGCGCAGCACAGCCGTGAAGCGTGGGTCGTCGCCCACCTTCGGGTCGCGCTCCCAGATGGCCCGCTCGGCATCGTCGAAGACAGGATTGGTCATGGTGATCGAGTCGACGTTGGCGATCTGCATCACCCGGTCGATGTAGTCGCTCGGATTCTGCTGGCTGAACCACCGCCGGTAGGGTTCGAGCGTTTTCTCGTTCGGATCGAGCCCCAGCAGCTTGAGCGTGGTCAGCACGCCCCGGCAGGCCTCGGAGATGGGCGTGTTCTCGACGAACAGGTGCTTCCAGATGTGGTCGGCCTGCTGGATCTTGCTCATGGCCCAGAACTTCTCGTAGGGCAGCTCCGTGGCCGGCACGACCCGGTAGACCTCGGCCACGAGATAGTGGTACGTCACCAACTCGTCGATTCCCCACAGCAGCAGGCCCCCTGGGGTCGGCGAGGCGCCGAAGCGCGGCGTGTAGCAGTGGGTGTGCAGGTCCGTGACGGGCTGATCGGCCACGATCCTGTGTACGGCGGCTTCGATCACGGGGCGTTCGAGCAGCAGACGATCGGCGTGGGTGGTCATGATGGAGTTTCCATGTGCTAGTCGAGGGGACAAGCCGGCGATGATAACGCGCGATATCCCCGTGAGGCATACGGAGCCCGCCGCGGCGACGGCAATTGACGTAAGTTAAGGCTACTTCTATGCTAGAATGCGTCGATCGGACCCGGCAGGCCCCCTCATCCGCGCCGTGTCGCAACGGTCGACCGCGCAGCCGACGGCTCACCGGCTGAGCGAACTTGGGGAACGGGGTCGAGCCGCCAACGCTGGACACGCTCTGACCATGCCAACACCCACCGGCAAGACCTTCGGCTCGGACTTCCGGCACTTCTTCGTGCGAGGGCTGGCCATCTTCCTGCCGACGATCCTGACCGTCTGGGTGCTGATCGCGGCCTACAAGTTCGTCGACGCGAGCATTGCCGATCCGATCAACCGCGGCGTGCGGCTGCTGATCCTCCATGCCACGCCCTGGCCCGTGGCCAGCCAGGAAGACTTCGTCGCCGCCGAGGCCCAGCTCACCCCCGAGCAACGGGCCCGCTGGTCCACCCTCGCCCGCGACCTGCAGACGCGTGAGGGACCCGCGTGGACGCCCGAGAAACAGGAGCAGACTTGGCACGACTGGCTTGAGCCCCGGGCTCGCGAACGGGCGCTGAACAATTGGTGGCGGACGGTCGGCATCGGCGACTGGTCGGCGTTGGACCTGATCGGCCTGGCCATCGCCGTGGTCATGATCTACTTCGTCGGGGCCCTGCTGGGCAGCTACATCGGCCGGCAGCTTTACCTCCGTGGGGAGAAGCTCCTGCAACGCCTGCCCCTGCTCGGGCGGGTCTACCCGGCCATCAAGCAGGTGACCGACTTTTTCGTCGGGGACAAGCAGCAGGCCAACCGCTTCAACCGCGTCGTGGCCGTGCAGTACCCGCGGATGGGCATCTGGTCGATCGGTCTGGTCACGGGCGAGGCGATGCGGCCGATCCAGGCGACCAGCCGCGACGTCTACCTCTCCGTGTTCATGCCCAGCTCGCCCACGCCGTTTACCGGCTACGTGATCACCGTGGCCAAAAAAGATACGATAGAGCTGCCGATCTCGATCGAGGAAGCGATGCGGTTCGTCATCAGCGGCGGGGTGGTGCTGCCCGGCGGACCGCAGATCGATCCGGCAGGTCCGTCGCCCGCTGCGGTCGAACCGGCCTCACCCGACCGCCCATGACCCCAGGCCAAGGGCCTGACAGACCTCGGAGTCCCTGCATGGAAGTCCTGATCACCGGCCGCCACATGCCGATCACCGACGCGATCCGCGACTATGCCAAGACACGCGTTAACAAACTTTCGCGCTACTTCGACCGCGTCCGCTCGGTGGACGTGATGGCCGAGAAGGTCGACCCCGGCTACAAGGTCGAGGCCCACCTGCACATGGACCGCGGCAACCCCCTGATCGCCCACGCCGACGGTCTGGACCTCTACGCCTGCATCGACGCCGTGGTCGACAAAGCCGAGCGGCAGTTGACCGACCTCAAGGATCGCCTGCGCGATCACAAGCATTAGTTTTTTCGGGCCCCGCGCCGCACGCCAACCGCTGCCGGGCGGATTGAGCCGTGCGATCGGGTGTGGGCCCGGACAGGACGCCACCCATGATCAAGCTACGTGACTTCATCGTGCCCGAGGCTATTGTCGCCCAGCTCCAGAGCCAGGACCGTGACGGCGCCATCGTCGAGATGGTCGACGCCCTGGTCGCCGCCGGCTGCGCCCCCAAGACACTGCGGCAGGATCTGATCCAGATGATCGTCGACCGCGAGAAGAAGGGCTCGACTGGCTTCGGCAAGGGCGTGGCGGTCCCCCACGTCAAGCATGAGAAGATCAAGAAGATGGCCGCCGGCATCGGCGTCAGCGCCAAGGGGCTGGACTTCCACGCCCTGGACAAGGCGCCGGTCTTCAGCGTCTTCCTCCTGCTCTCGCCGGCCAACAAGCCCGACGAGCACCTGCAGGCCATGGAGAACATCTTCTCCCACCTGCAGAAGGACACCTTCCGCCGTTTCCTCCGCCAGTCCACCACCCGCCAGCAGATCGCGGACCTGATCGAGGAAGCCGACGCCCAGCAGATCTGACCCTCCCCCGCCCCCGGAAGCAGACGCCGGTGGTCCAAGGGGAAGTGGATTCGGGTTCTCGTTGCATTCTCCGCCGCCAGACGCCCCCGCACGCGAGCCGCCATTGTGAAAGTCACCCAGGAGGTCAAGATCATCAATCGGCTAGGCCTGCACGCCCGGCCGGCGATGGCTTTTGTCGACACCGCCAACGGGTTTGCCGCGCGTGTCCGCGTGACCAAGGGCCCGCAGGTGGTCGACGGCAAGAGCATCATGCAGGTGATGATGCTCGCCGCGACGCAGGGCACGACGCTGCGCATCGAGGCCGACGGGCCCGACGCCCAGGAGGCCGTCGCCGCCCTGGTCGAGCTGGTGCGGCGCAAGTTCGACGAAGATTGACCGGGCACATTGAGCACCTGCCGCGACGCCGACGAGCCGGCCGCTCACGGGCCGGGCGTTCGCGTTGCGCCACGGGAAGATCTGGAGCCTCGCAGATGCCACAGCCACCACGCCGGGGCCGACAGGGCGTAGGCCGTGAAGCCCACCGCCAGCGTCCACTGCGGATAGGTCGCCAGCAGCGGCACGAGCATCAGCGCCACGGCCAGGTACTTGAACGGGGCGTGCCGGCGAAGGTAGCGATTGGGGATGTGCACGTAGGGCAGGCGGCTGACCATCGCCCCGGCGGCCAGCAGCATGATCGCCAGGATGCCCACGGCCGCGACGGTCACGTGCCAGGCCGGGTCGTCGCGGGCGATCAGGTGCTGGTGCAGCAGGACCAGGCTCGCCACCGTGCCGGCCGCGCCGGGCGAGGGC
>JADZCW010000272.1 GCA_020851395.1 Phycisphaeraceae bacterium | reverse complement strand
CGCATCACGTTCGGCGGGCAGCAGGCGGTCCGGTACCACGGCGTGCGATGGATGCCCCCGTTGCCGGCCAGGCGGTTGTCATAGAACCAGGAGGCGAAATCACGCCCCACCCCGCTGAGCACGCCGTTGTAGAGCGCCCGCTCGATCACGTCGGCGAACCGCGACTGCCCCGTGGCCAAGAGCAGCCGCCAGCCGAGCATCATCGTGGCGATTGTGGCGCAGGTCTCGCAGTAGGCCTTGTGATTCGGCAGCTCGTAGGCGTCGCCGAACGACTCGGCGCGGTGATGGATGCCGTTGCCCCCGATGATGTACATCTTGCGGTATTCCAGGTCGTCCCACATCCGCAGGCTCGCGTCGAACAGGGCCTGCTCGCCGGTCTCGAGGTAGACGTCGACCATGCCGCACAGCAGGTAGAGCTGCCGGACGGCGTGGCCCTCGACCTCCGTGGCCTGACGGACGGGCAGACGGTCCTGGAAGTAGCGGGCATCCTGCCGTGGAGACTGCATCGTGCCCTTGCCGCGGCAGTCGATCATGGCCTTGCTCAGCGCCAGGTAGCGTTTCTCGCCGGTGAGGCGATAGAGCTCGACCAGGGCCATCTCCGCCTCGGGATGCCCGCAGGCCCCTTCCCGCCGGCCCGGGCCGAAGACCGCGTCGATCAGGTCGGCGAACCTCACGGCGACGCGCAGGAGATCACGTCCCTGCGTCGACCGGGCGTGAGCGACGGCCGCCTGGAAGAGGTGGCCGGCGCAGTACAACTCGTGGTGATCGCGGAGATTCGTCCAGCGAGCTTCGGGCGGTTGAGTGACCTGGTAGTAAGAGTTCAGGTAGCCGTCGGGCGCCTGGGCCGCGGCAAGCAGGTCGGCCGTGCGATCCATCATCGCCTGCAACTGCGGCGAAGGCTCGCGCCCCAGCTCCCACGCCAACGCCTCGAGCCACTTGTAGAGGTCCGAGTCGATGTAATACGGCCCCTTGAACGCCGCGGCGCCTCCCGGAACCCGGCCGGCGGCCAGGGCCAGGTCGTGGAAGTTGCCAGCCTCCTCAAGCCGCTTATAGCCCGCGTCGAGCGCGATCCGCCTGGACTGGGCCTGGTAGAAGCCGAGATAGCCGCCATGGAGTTGCGCCTGCGGTATGCCGACGGGGCGGAGCTTGGCGTAGGGACTGGCGGTGACGTCGACCAGGGCGGCGCTATGAGGCGTGGTCATGGCGAGGGTCTCCATTCCCGGAGACCGTTAGGTTACGACCAATTCTGCGTGGTGGCGATCTGCCGACTACGCCTGTTCGCTGGTCAACAGTTCCAACAACGGCGCGTTGGCGGGCGGGAACGCGTACCGTGAAAGATCCCTCGGCCGGACCCAGCGATGGTCCGCCACCTGAAGGTTCCTCGGCTCACCGGCCAACCAACGGCATCGGAACGGGCGGATCGTCACGTGGGCATGCTCGTAGACGTGCTCGAGCTCGCCCAATGACTTCTCCACGCTCACCTCCAGGCCGACCTCCTCCCGGAACTCTCGCACGACGCAGGCCTGGGGGGACTCGCCGGGCTCGATCTTGCCCCCCGGAAACTCCCAAAACCCTCCCAGGACAGCGTCCTGCCGGCGCAGGGTGATCAGATAATGGTCAAGCCCCTGTCGATTCTGGACTAAGACACCAATCGCCACTTCCACGTGTTTGAGGGCCATGACTTGGCCACTATAAACGATCAAACGCCATCTTGGCACCTGATTCCAGACTTCCCCGTTTGCCCCGTCGAGCCAACTTGAGCCAGGGCATTCAGTTAAGCGTTCGGCGATCGATCCGGACATAAATGAACGCAAATCATTGTTTTTCCTTCATCTTACATCTTGCCGAGAATGAGAATATGAGCATTGACACCCTGGGAAACGGTGGGCTAGGATAGCGCCCGTCCGGGACAAACTGCGGGCTCATCTTGAGCCGTGGCGCACCTCCGCTTGCAGGATCGGAGCCCTCAAGCGGAGGTTTTTTTGCGCCCTGATCGGGCTGCGGTCGGAACCTATCAGAGCGGTTGATCTGAGATAGTGGCTCACGGAGCTGTTGGAACAGGGGGAACAGGGTTGCTGAGGCATGGGGGGCATCAAGTTCACCTGTGTGTGCCACACGGATGGCATGGGGTAAGCAAGGGGTGAAGTAGAGTTCTCCACGATGGCGCGGTTGTCGCGCCCGAGGGAGGACCAGCGATGAATCTTCGCGTGGGGCCGTTCGTCTACCGTGTCCAGTTCGTCGAAGGGCTGATCGAGCACGAGGGCCGACAGTGCCTGGGGCTGTGCGACAACGACGCGCACGTGATCCTGGTGGCCCGCCACGGCAATGAGGCCCAACAGATCCAGGTCGTCTGCCACGAGTACATGGAGGCGTGGGTCTATCACTTCAGCCAGGGCCTGACGGACAAAGAGGCCATGTGCGACCTGTTCGGCATGGCCATGACCCAGTTCACCCTCGACCTGATGCACCAGATGCGTCGCTGGGCGGACACTGGGCCGTTGGGTGACGAATCGCCCGAGGTCTTGTCGGCAACGGATGGGGCTTGGCGTTCGGGCGACACGGACGCACACGCCTCGGGGCCAACGCTCAGGGATTACAGCTCTTTGGCTGAAGAATCCGCGGATGGCGCCAGCCGGTGGAAGGACGCGATCGATCAGCAGCGGCGCCGTGACGCAACAGATGGAGTAGAGCCGGGCGAGTCGGTGGGCCTTAAACTGCACGGCCCATGGTCGGTGCGTGGGCTTGGTCAGGAGGGAGGTTGGCGGATTCGGCTCGTCGAGCCCTCCGGGGAAACGCGGGGCATGCGGCGGGTTTCATAGATCGTCGGAATCAGGGGAAGGCAGAGGGAGATTTCGATTCGTCTGCGGCGATGAGGCCAGCCGGTCAAGCCCGTGGACCGAAGGGCGGGCGTGCTTGGCCGCCTTCCGCTGAGGGGACGCGGGGGACACGTCCGCCTGCGAGGATGGCATGCCGGCCTGGCCGACGATGCCCAGCCTGCTCGCGGCCGCGTCGACCTCGGCCATCGCGGCGCGCCGGACGAAATTCACCTGGTCAGAGGCAGGCGCCTCGAGAAACATCAGCACCGCGGCCGAGAGCACCATGCCCTTCTGTTTGCCGTGGCCGTAGAGGGCGCAGACACGGTTAAAGTCGGCCAGAAGTTCGGCGGGCACGGCGAGATTGAGTGTTTTCTTCTGCATGGCAGGTCTCTGAGGGGACAGATGCTCGACCAGATCATGTCAAGGGTGCGCAAAGCATGTCCCGAGGGGTGGCGGAACGCGTGGTTGTCCCCGGGCAAAAGCTTTCGAGGCACGCTCAGGAGGCTGTTCAAGGTTTGTGGAAAACAACATGGGCCATGCCCACCTATCCAACGGAACCGATCCAGCATTACCCATACGATGATCTCACAATAAGCCGGGGCTTGCAAATCATGATGATCATTGTATCATAGTGATATGATGATGGGCAAGCCTATCGCAAAAAGTCCGGCCGAAAAGGCGGTTCAGACACCTCATCCGTCATGGGGCATGGACTGGTTCACCCACCGTGCCGGAACGGGTGGCAAACAGGGTCAAGACTCCTCATCGACGGGGGGCAAAGAGGCTTCCCACCCAAAAGCATCTCCTGTGAGCATGGGGCAAGTCCTTGGTATTGCGCTATTTCTAAGCGGAAGCCAGTGGCACGACACGCACAAGATCTTCGGTCGAAGGCTGCCGACGATGGTGACGAAATTCCTCAATCAGGCCGACAGGCTGACGCTCGAACGCTGCGTGGTTGAGGCCATGGCCCGTCTGAATCAGGCGGACATCCCCCCCACCGCCTCGCCACGCCGAGGAACCAGGAACAAGCGAAAAAAGGCTTGACATGGCGTCTTGTTCGGTAGAAGATAGGGTACCAAACAAAAACCTATCCTCTAGAGGACAAGACCATGATGAGCGAACACCTGATCCTCAGCCAATTCGAAGCTCGCGCTTGGCGGAAGCTGCTTCAGGGCCTGGAACACAACGGCGTGGACGTGCCAACGCACCTGGCGGATCGGCTGATCGAGCCCCCCGCGGGGGTGATCGCCTTGGGGTTGCGCCGGTTGCTGGAGCTGAGCTTCGGCCTTAGCCGAGGCGCTCGGGACATGCTCCGGGCCCTGCTCGATCAGCAGCAACCGGACGGCAGCTGGGCGGGCGATCCGGTGCCCACAGCCGCCGCCGTGGCGGGGATCGGGGCGTGCCTGGATGGCTCGCTCAGGCCTAGCCTGCCCCCGGATCTGGTTGTACGGGCATCGCTGGCTCAGCGCAGAGGCCTAAGCGCCCTGTCGGTCATGCAGGACGATGAGGGTGCCTGGAGCCATCCGGGCGAGAGCTCGGACCGTCAGACGGCCGGTTCATCTCGCTGGATACGGGAACTGCTGGCTCGCGACACGGAGGCATGCCAGTGCCTGCACCTCGATCCCGTCGCGGCCACGCCCGGTTCGCCGGGTCGGCGTGCCCGTGCCGCTCGGAACACCGAGACCTCCCCCACCGCTGTGGCCTCACGCTATCACCGACGCGAGCCGCACCCCCACGGCGGGCAATCGAGCCGACCGGGGCTGAGCTACCGGATGGGACGAACCGGCTGGGGGTGGGGTGAGCGTGCCTGGCCCGCGGCATGAGATCACGGGCGCGAATAGCGTGACGTGATCGTCGGCCGGCAGCATCTGATTCGATGTCGTGCTTGACCAGTTCGCGATGGCGATCTGACAGAGGTCGGGCCTAATCAGCGGATAATCCGCGCCCCGCCGCCCTTGGCCACGCGCTCGAGCTCTTCCTTGGTGATCTGGCTGGTGTCGCCACGCGTCGTCTGCAAGAGGGCGCCGTGGCAGGTGCCGTAGTTCACGGCCTCCTGCGGACCCTTGCCCTGGAGGAACGCGTAAGCGAAGCCCGAGGCGAAGCCATCACCGCCGCCTACGCGGTCCTCGATGATCAACCGATTGAACTTCGGGCCCTCATAGAACCGATCCTCCGCCGCCCAATAGAGGATGGCGGACCAGTGATTCTCGCTGGCGCTGACGACCTCGCGCAGCGTCGTGCCGATGACCTTGAGGTTCGGGTAGTCCTTGGCCACGCGCCGGACCATCTTCTTGTAGTTCTCGATGGGCAGCGATTCGAGCTTCTCCGACGTGCCCTCGACCTCGTAGCCCAGGACTTTCTGGAAGTCCTCCTCGTTGCCGATCAGGCAGTCGATGTATTTCATGAGGGGCTTGGTCGTGGCGATGGCGTCCTTCGACGACCAGAGCTTCGAGCGGAAGTTCAGGTCATAAGAAACGATCGTGCCGGCCTCGTGCGCGGCCGCCAGCGCCTCGGCGGCGACCTGGCGGGTGGTGGGGCTCAGGCACGTAAAGATCCCGCCGGTGTGCAGCCAGCGCACGCCGCGCCCGAAGAGCTTCTTCCAGTCGATGTCGCCAGGCTTGAGCTTGGACGTGGCCGAGTGGCCGCGGTCGTAGAGCGTGACGCTGGCCCGCGGACCGGCGCCGACCTCGGTGAAGTTCAGGCCGATGCGGGCCTCTCGCCCCACGCCGTCGTAGGGCATGGTGACAACATGGCCCGTGTCCATCCCCACCGTCCGGGCGTGGTTGAGAATGATCTTGCCCACGGGATTGTCGACCAGCGCGCCCACCCAGCCCGTGCGGAAGCCCAGGCGGGAGAGCGCATACGCCACGTTGTACTCCCCGCCGCCGACCCAAACCTCCAACTGCGTGGCAAACTCGATCCGTCCCGCGCCAGGCGGGCTCAGGCGAATCATGCACTCACCGAGGGAAACGAGGTCGAGTTCGGATCGATCAGCCGGCTTGAGGGGCAGGGTCATGGATTCACTCATCAAAGAAGGTTGCTGAAGGATCTTCCGCATATCGCATGCAACCGGGACCAAGAGGCGGAAGATTCAGGGTGTTATGGACTGGTTTTCTCGGGAAAGACGGGTATTCTGACCGGCCTGTCCCGAGGTGTCAAAGACACCAGACCCTCAAGCAGCGAACCGACATACATGAATCCGAGCTCGTGTGGCGGGCGTCCCGCCAGCGTGATTCGAAAACCCCGGGCTGATCGATCTTCCCGATTTGCACAGAAAGATGACCCATCCATGAGTGCCCGCATCCGCAACGTCCTGGCCCGTGAAGTGATCAATGAGAAAGGCCTGCCCACCGTTGAGGTCGACGTCCAGCTCGACGACGGCAGCTTCGGCCGAGCCACCGCCCCCGGCGGCACCTCGCGCGGCATCCATGAGCCGGTCGACCTCAAGGACGGCGACAAGAGCTACTTCAACGGCCTGGGCGTGAACAAGGCCATCCACAACGTCAACACCGAGATCCGCGCCCTGCTCGTGGGTCGACACGTCGAGGCTCAGGAAGAGATCGACCGGGCGATGATCGCCCTCGACGGCACGCCCAATCGCTGTCGCCTCGGCGGCAACGCGATCATCGCCACTTCCATGGCCGCCACCAAGGCCGCGGCCAGTTCGCGGCGCGTCCCGCTGTGCGAGCAGATGGGCGGCGGCTGCGAGATCCCCCTGGCCTTCATCTACATGATGTTCGCCGGCCCGGCCTACGTCGGCGGCGACGTCTGCGACTTCCAGGAGTTCGCCCTGATCGCCCTCTCAGCCAAGAGCTACAGGGAGGGCTATCTCGCGACCCTGGGCATCTACCGCCGGCTCACCGAGCTCCTGGCCAAACGCGCCGGCCAGCCGTCGCCGCGGAACAAGGACGTCGCCGGCAGCTCCGTCGGCCGGTTCGACTCCAACGAGGAGGCCCTGGCCACGCTCACGCGATTCATCGAGGAAGAGGGCTTCACCCCCGGCAAAGACTTCGGCTTCTATCTCGACATCGCCGCCAGCCAGCTCTACGACGGCAAGCACTATCACCTCCAGGCCGACAAGCAGACGCTCACGCCCCCTCAGATGATCGATCGGCTCGAAGACCTCTGCCGCAAGTACCCCATCGTGAGCATGGAGGACTGCCTCTACGAGGAGGACTGGGACGGCTGGAAGACGCTGACGGACCGGCTGGGCAAGAAGGTCCAGATCGTCGGCGACGACCTTTTCGTGACCAACACGGCCATGCTGGCCAAGGGCGCCAAGATGGGCGCCGCCAACGCCCTGGTGATCAAGCCCAATCAGGTCGGCACGCTGACCGAGACCTACGAGGCCATCGCCCTGGCCAAGAAGCTGGGGTACGGCACGATCATCTCCCCGCGCTCGGGCGAGCTGTGGGACCCCTACATCCCCCACCTGTGCGTCGGCCAAAACCTCGGCCAAGGAAAACTCGCCGGGGCCCACTCGCGCGGCGAGTCGAACCTCAACGAGTTCTCCCGCATCATCGACCACCTCGGCGGCCGGGCCGTCTACCGCGGGCGCGAGGTGCTGGCCCGGTTCCTCTGACACTCCTTCCGGGGGCGCGGAGGCGCGACCATGATCATCCGCAACCGCGACGAGTTGCTCGCCCACGGCAACGTCAGGGGTCGGACCCTGGCCCTGGACATTCTCGAACGCGCTCTACAACGCGTCGACGCCCGCGCCCTGATCCGGCAGACGGTCCGGCTCGAGGCGAATGTCCTGACGGTGGCTGACCAGGGCTACCCACTGGCGGGGATCGAGAACATCTACGCCCTGGGGGCCGGCAAGGGCGTCTACCATTTTGCCGGAGCTCTGGAGGAATTGCTGGGCGATCGCATCCGCGAGGGGCTGTTGATCGAGAAGCACCTGGGCGCGATGGACCAGGCCCGCGAGAAGATTCGACACCTGCAACGCATCCGAGTCCACGAGGCCGGCCATCCCATCCCCGACGCCGCCGCGATCGACGGCGCCCAACAGCTCCTCCAACTCGCCGACCGGGCCCGCGCCAATGACCTGGTGTTCGTCTGCGTTGTGGGCGGCTGCTCGAGCCTAACCACGCTGCCGGCCGACGGGCTGAGCCTCCAGGACATCCAGCTCGCCACGCAGCACCTGATGCGCTGCGGCGCGGATGTTGAAATCCTCGACGCCCTGCGCACCGCAACGACGCAGCTCCAGGGCGGGCAGTTGGCCCGGCACATCCACCCGGCGCGAATCGTCAATCTCGTGGTTGACGACGATATCTGGCGCTACCCGCGCGGCTGGGAGCAGGGGCAGGACGAGGCCGGCTGGGGCCCGAGCGCCCCGGTCAAACGCGTGGACCACCTGCGACTATCGACGTTGGCTCAGACGCTCAAACATCGCGACCTGTGGCAAGGCCTTCCGGGGGCGGTTCGCAGCCACCTCGAAGGCGATGGTTCGGGCCGTGACGCTCTAACCGCTGACCACTTCCGGGAGCTGGGCGTGCGATGGCAGACCGTGGTGATGGCCGACCCTCGCACGAGCGCCGAGGCCGCCCGCGATGCGGCGAGAGAGATGGGCCTGGCGGCCGAGATCCTCTTAACCACCATGGAGGGCGACGCCGCCCAGGCGGGGATCACCGCGGCGGCCGTGGCCAAGGAGATCGTCCGTAGCGGCCGGCCCGTGGCGCGACCAGGAGCGGTGATCATCACCGGCGAGACGACCGTCCGTCTCGGGAGCGAACACGGCCAGGGCGGCCCGAATCAGGAATGCGTCGTCAGCGCTGCGACATGCCTTGAGAACGCAGCCAACATCGTCATCGCCAGCGTCGGCACCGACGGCACGGACGGCCCAACGGACATCGCCGGCGGCATCGTCGACGGCCAGACGCTTCCGCGTGCTCGTGAGCTTGACATAAACCTTATAGGTGAACTCGCCAGGCACAACTCCTCGCACGTGCTGCGGACGCTCAGCGACGCCGTCTACTTCGCGGAGCCGGGGACGAATCTCTGCGACCTAACGGTCATCGTCGTCGCCGATTGATCGGGCTTGACGCATCACGCCGAGATTACCGCCACCGCGTCGGGCTCGAATGGCGGCGTGAGTTGCACCTTCGCGCCACAAGACACGAAGGACGCCAGCTTGACCTCCCCGCTGTCGGGGTTGATCCAGCGGAGCTGGAGCTCGCCCGACCAGGCGGAAAGATCCACGCTCAGCGTCCCTCCGTGAGGCTGGTAAGCGATGATCGTCGGCTTCTTCACCGAGTCGGCCGCCGCCAGGCAGTACCCGCTGGAGACCAGCTCGCCGCGCGGCGTCAGCGCGGCGAGGTCCACGCTCTTGGCCAGCCGGCCCATGTGCCCCAGCGCACGCCGCAGGCTGTGCCAGCGGTCGTCGTCCGGGTCCCAGTTCTTAAGTTCGTCGATCCAGATGCTCTTGGAGTCGTAGGGGTCCATGAACAACGGGTTGCGGCCGCGGCAGAAGCTCTTCCACGCCCAGAAGCGGTCGCCGCCGATGCCCCAGAGGTGGTCCGTGTCGTCGAGGATCACCTTGCGCCCATCGGCCACCTCCGGCTCATTCATGTCCTTGCCCGGCTTGGGCGAGACCCACTCGGCCCTGCTGGTGAGCAGCCTGTGGTTGTCGCCCCCCGGGAACGGCACCGTGAACCCCACCGGATGCTGCATGGGTCGGTGCGACTCGACCTCGTGGATGAAGTCGATCAGGTGGTTCTGCCAGTCGTAGGACGCGCCGTTGCTCTCGTTGCTGATCTCGTAGAGCACGTTGGGCAGGTCGCCCACCGTCTCGATGACGTGCCGGACGTAATTCTCCTGCACGCGCAGCACCGCCCGGCTGCGCAGGTGATGCGTGCCCCGCCCATCGCCGAACCGGTAGGGGTCGCCTTCGACCCCGTTGACGTTGTTGTCCTTGTGGAAATAATGCCCCGCCCACGGGCTGCCGTACTGCACGTTCTTCTCCTCCAGGCTCCATCCGTCAAAGAGCATGATCGAGACGTAGATCCCCCGCTCCCCGGCCGCAATCACGCGCCGTCGCATCCGCTGGAAGTACAGCGGATCGAACTTCTCCAGGTCGTAGCGCGGTTTGCCGTCGAGGGCGTTGCCCGGGCCGGTGCGGACGAAGGGCACGGGCTCGAAGTGCAGCCACTTGCCGTAGGCCTTCATCGGGCAGCTCCCGTGCTCCCAGGTCCAGAGCCGGAAGAAGTTGTGCCCATGCCCGACGAGAAAGTCCAGGAACTTCTCGTAGTCGAACGGCGCCGGCGGATCCGTCCAGCCGACGTCCTGGAGGTTGTCCCAGGTGTGCGAGCCGGTCAGCAGGATCGCCCTGCCCTCGGCATCGGCGAAGTAGCGGGGATTGGTCGGGTGAACACGCAGGGGACCCGTGATGGTGGGCATGGACGATTATTCCTGACGAGCCAGAGGATTCAGGATTCTGGTGGGTAAGCGATAAAGCCTGTCTTAACACCCGCGAGGAACCCGGCCGATTCGTAGAACCGCAGCGTCGGCTCATCCTTGCGGCCGGTCAGGAGCATCACCTTATAACATCCCCGCTGCCACGCAAGGGCCTGGGCGTGAAGCATCATCGCCTTGCCGATGCCCCGCCCCCGGAAGTCAGTGTGCGTCACCACGTTCTCGATCAGGGCATAGGATCGACCGCCGCGTGTCAGGTTGGGCACGATAACCAACGTGCAGCAGGCGACAGACCGGCGGTCAAGCTCGCCGATCAGAAGGTAGTGATCCGGGTCATCCAGGATGCGCCGCCAGACCTG
>JADZCW010000271.1 GCA_020851395.1 Phycisphaeraceae bacterium | reverse complement strand
GGCATCCACGACTCGATGTCCACCATGTCCGCGTTCTTCGGCCCAAGGTCCCCCGTGCAGCACTGCAAGAGCCGATGCGGGATCTCCAGCCGCTGCAGCAGCGTCTGCACGAACCCCATCATCTTCCGATGCCACGCCCGGCTGTTCGTCTCGTCCGCCCGGTCGATGACCACCTGCTCGACCTTCTCGAACTGGTGGATGCGGTACAGCCCCGCCGTGTCCTTGCCCGCCGCCCCCGCCTCCCGCCGAAAGCACGTCGACACCGTCGTGTAGCAGCGCGGCAGCGTCCCCCCGTCGAGGATCTCCCCCTGGTGGTACCCCATCAGCCCCACCTCCCCCGTCCCCGTCAGGTATAGGTCATACCCGCCCCCGCGCTCGGTCTCCTTCAGCTCGTACGCCTGCTCCTTCCCGTAAGGGAAGAACCCCGTCCCGACCATCATCTCATCGCGCACGATCACCGGCACGCTCAGCGGCGTGAACCCGTTCTCCTGCACCATGAAGTCCAGCGCGTAGCGCAGCACCGCCTGGTGCAGCCGCATCCCCATCCCCGTCAGCACATACGACCGCGACCCCGCCATCTTCACCCCACGCTCGAAGTCGAACAGCCCCAGCCTCGTCCCGAGCTCCAGGTGCGTCTTGGGCGCGAAACCCTTGTTCTCCGCGAAGCTCTTGGCCGTGTCGAACCAGCCCGGGTTCCACCGGCTGATCTCGACATTGTCCTCGCTGCCCTTGCCGGGGGGCACGTCCCCGTCCGGCGGCAGCGGCACCGACAACCAGATCGCGTCGCGCTTGGGCTCAAGCTCCGCGATCGCCGCGTCAAGCTCCGCCTCGCGCTGCTTGATCTGATTTGGCCGCGCCTGCAGCGCCTCGAACTGCTTCTGGAGCTGCTCCTTCTCCCCCGGCGCAGCCTTCTTGAGCCGGCCCGCGAGCTGACCGATCTCCTTGGAGATCTTGTTCTTCTCCGCCGCCAGCGCCTCGCGCTCGGTCGTGGCGCCCCGCAGCCGGGCGTCGAGGTCCAGCAGCGCATCGAAGTCGACGGTGATGTTCTTCGCCGCGGCGCCCTGCCGGTACTTCTCCGGGTTCTCGCGCAGGTCCTTGAGGTCGATCATAGATGTCCGGTCCCGTTTGGTGGAACCACACATGGTAATCGGTCGGGGTGATGTGTGTCGACCCGACGCCCCACACGCTAGGCGCGACTGAGCCAGCGAGCGATCATCCGCCGCGTCCGCCCCCCGGCCAACCGCCAGCGCAGCTGCCGAAGCCGCGGGTCGCTCGGCCGCACCCGCTCGCAACGCCGCAGGCACGCCACCGCGCGCCCCAGTCGCCCGGCCCGGATGTACCCCAGCGTCAGGTTCTCCAGGCTGATCACCTCGTGCTCGCCCATCCGCAGCAGCCGTCGGCAGTCCGCGATCCCCTGCTCCGTCCGCCCAGCCTGCAACATCGCCACCCCCCGGTACAGCAGCGACGCGCGCAGCAGCCCCCGATCCGCCCACGCCCACTCGATCAGCGGCGTGACCAGCTCACTCGCCCGGTCCGGCCGACGCAGGTCGATCATCAGCCGCGCCAGCTCCAGCCGCTGACGAGGCAGCATCCCCTCCTGCTTCGCCTGGCGCAGCGCCAGCCGGTACGCCAGTGTCCGATGCCCGCACGCCAACGCCAGCCGCGCCCGCAGCCCCAGCAGCCCCGGCAGGCTCACGTTCTTGCCCTGCAACGCGTCCAGATGCGTCCGCACCGTGTCATGTCGCCCCAGCGCCAGCGCCCCCTGCGCCAGCCCCAGCTGCGCCCGCGCGTAACACGCCTCGATCCCCATCGCGCGCTGGAAAATAGCCATCGCCTCCGTCGGCCGCTCCAGCTCCAGCAGCAGGTGCCCCAGCTCCAGCAGCGCCGGCCCATCGCTCGGGCAGCGGATCAGGTGCATGAACAGGTGATCCCGCGCCGCCGCCGGCCGCCCCAGGAACGTCTGCAGCTGCGCCAGCTTCCGATGCGCCAGCGGGTGGTCCGGCTCAATCCGCAGCACCTGCTGCCAGCACCACAACGCCCTCGCCCACTCCTTCCGCGCCCACAGGCTTACCGCGATGTGCTCCAGGCACAGCGGGCACTCCTCGGTCACCAGACGCGCCGCGTAGAACGCCTGCTCCGCCAGCTCATGCTCCCCGAGCATCGTGTGGGCCAGGATCAGGTGGCAATAGGCCGGCTCGCAGTCGCGTTCCTGGTTCGTGACCGCCGTCAGGTGCTCCACAGCCTGGGCGTACTGCCGGCAGCGAACCAGGTTAATCCCCAGCCGCAGTGTCGACTGCACGTCATGTGGCCGATGAATAAGTACAAGCCGGAAGCTGTCCACCGCCTCATTGAACCGGCCCAGCGCCTCGAGCGTCAGCCCCAGGTCGAACCGCCACTCCGGCTGATCCGGGTTGACCGCCAGCGCCGCCCGCCACTCGGCCAGCGCCTGCTGCCACTGGCGGGCCTGCAAAAACCTCTGCCCGCGCTGGGCGTGATGTTCAGCTCGCACCCACTCGTTCATGACACCCAACCCAGAGCCCCAAGGCCCTCGGCAGCTCCGCTCGGACGCCACAGCCCATCACCACGGTGACGACGACCATGAAAGCGCCCATCCACCGAGCTATGATAGCCCATGCCGGCCCGACCGGGCAGCCCGCCGAGAGGGCGCCCGGGGCCGACGGGCGCCCTGCTCGACGACGGGTGGATGATGACGGACGGTCGATGACGGCACGCCTCTCTTTTTCGAATCTTGCCCTAACGAGTCTCACGACCCGCCCGCGATCGTCGTTCAAGCCCTCGCTTGTCCTCCTCTGGGCCCTGGCGGCCCTGTGGATAACCTCTCCCACCCACGCGTTTCTCAAGAGCCTGCTCGGCGGTGGGGCGGCCTCGCAGACCTCGAACGAAACCGACACCAGCCACCTCGCTCTCGCCGAGATTGTCGAGAACCCCGACCGTGACCCCGCCGATCGCCGCCAGGCCGCCGTACAGTGGCTCGCCCTCCAGACCCCCGAGTCCATCACCCGGTTGACCGACGACCTCCACCACGCCGACCCGGACGTCCGTCAGATCCTCCTGCAAGCCATCGCCTCCTCGCCCACACCCGTCCCACCCGCCCTGGCCGAGCCTCTGACGCTGATGCTCGCAACCATCCCCCCCGCCCAGGCCGACGAACTCGCCGTCGCACTCGGACGCCTGCTCGACGTCAAACTCACCGCCCACCTCGTCAAGCTCGCCGAGGACCCCGCTGCCCCCGCGGACCCCCGACGTGCCGCCGTCGTCGCCCTGGGCTACCAACCGACCAAGACCACCGTCCAGAGCCTCGTCGGCCTGCTCCAGGACCCCTCCCCCCAGATCCGCTCCGCCGCGCTCGGCTCGCTCGAACAGGTCTCGGGCATCGTCACCTTCGGCCCCGACGCCGACCGCTGGCGCCTCTGGTGGCAGCAGAACAGCCCCCTCACCGACGCCCAGTGGAGCATGCTCCTCTCGGGCGGCCTGGCCGGACGCGCCAAGGACCTGCGCCAAAGCCGGGACGTCCTGCGACAGCGGCTGATCGACCTCAACCGACAGGTCTACATCGACCTCGACCTGCCCGACCGAGAGAAGATGCTCTCAGCCATGCTCGCCGACCCCCTGGGCGAGATCCGCGCCCTGAGCATGGACCTCATCGGCCAGCGGATGCTCGACATGGGCGCCGACGGCATCACCCCCGCCCTCCGTGCCGACCTGCTCCGGCGACTCGACGACCCCCAGCCCCAGATCCAGCGCCGCGCCGTCCTACTCCTCCGCGATCTGGCCGACGCCGACGGCGCCGCCGCCGTGGCCGACCGCCTCAGCAACGGCGCGTGGCGGGCGTCGCCCCCCTCCGTGATCCAGGCCTACCTCCTGATCATGGCCCGCGTCCCCCGCTCCGCGATCGTCGGCCCCGCGATGGAACTGCTCAACGACGCCACCCTCGGCCCCGACGCCGCCAGGGCCCTCTCCGCCGCCGCCGACGCCGGCCTGCTCTCGCCCCCCGAACTCACCGCCGCCGCCGACGGCGCACGCCAGCAAGTCAAACAGACCGATCGCCCCGAGCCCGCCTACATCCAGCTCCTCGGCCGCACCGGCGCCGACGAGGACTGGAAACGCATCGAGGCCCTCCTCGACCATCCCGACGACACCGTCCGCGAGGCCGCCGCCCGCACCTGGGCCCTCTACGGCCGCCCCCTTGAACCCCTCGCCGCCCGGGCCGCCGACCCCATCATCCAGCCGATCTTCTACAGCGAGGCCGGCCGACGCGGCAACAGCGCCGAGATCTTCCTCACCCTCGTCGACCACCCCCCGGCCAAGAACGCGCTCGCCGACGCCTGGACCGACGCCCTGACCCGCGTTGCCGCACGTGTCACCCCCGACCTCGTCCTGACCGCTCATCACCGCCTGGAAGTGGCCGGCCAGCCCGCCGACCTCCGCGAGAAGCTCCTGACCGCCTCGATCTCCGCCTACCTCGGCGACGGCCGCACCACCTCCGCCCTGCCCCCCGACGCCCCGACCGCCCCACAAGGCCCCGGCCTCGGACTCGACCTGGCCAACCTTCTGCTCACCCGCGCCAAGCTCCGACAGGCCGCCGGTAATTTCGACCCCGCTCGCTCCGATTACCAACGTATCGCCGCCCTGGGCCAGACCCTCCCCGAGGATGCCCTCGAGCAGATCGAGGACGGCCTGATCACCACCAACCTCCGCCTCGCCGCCCCCGACATCGCCGCCCAGCTCGCCCTGACCGCCATCGGCCGCTGGCGCGACTCCGACGTCCTGAGCGATCGCCGCGACATCCTCATCAGGCTCTTCGTCGACGACATCGCCCAACGCCGCCACGACAACGACCTCCCCGGCGCACGCGCCACCCTCCAGGCCCTCGAGCCCTTGCTCGAGGACAACCTCTCCGACGACCTGCGTCGCACCATCTCCGAGCTTCGCCGACAGATCGCCCCGCCGCCGACCACGCCTTCCCCGGCCACACAGCCCGCCCAGACCCGCCCCTGACCCTCACCCCCCCAACGCCCCCTCATCCGCCAGCGGCGCCCCGATCGACGCCACGTACAACTCCCCCAGCACCGCCCGCGCCCCCGACTCGACAAAACTCTTCTTGCACGCCGCGAACGTCACCGTCCCCCCCGCGATCATCGTCGCCCGTCCTGCCCTCGGTCCCACGTCCGCCTCCATCCCCGACGGAACATCCACCGACAGCACGCGAACCCGCCGCCTCGACGCCTGATCGTTGACCTCCCGGATGATCCCGTCCAACGGCGCCCGAAGTTCCCCCGTGAAACCCGTCCCCAGCAACGCGTCGACGACCAGGTCCGCCTCCGATATCCCCTCACGCAACAGCCCAAGCAGGCCTCCGGTCGGCGCGTTCGACCGAGGACACAGCACCTCGTACCTCTCGCCCATCGCCTCGAACACGCGGAGGTTCGCCGCCGCGTCCGGACTCAGCCCGTCGGCCGGCCTTGTCAGCACCACGCGCGTCTCGATCCCTGCCAGTCTCAGGAACCTGGCCACGACCAATCCATCCCCGCCGTTGTTCCCCGCTCCGCAGAGGATCAGCACCCTCCCGCCGCCCGCGGGGCAACAGCGCCCAAGTTCCGCCATCGCCACCTCCGCCGC
>JADZCW010000270.1 GCA_020851395.1 Phycisphaeraceae bacterium | reverse complement strand
GCGACCCCGGGCCGGACGAACTGTTGGTCCAGACGACCTGCTCGCTGATCAGCACCGGCACCGAGTGCATCTGCCTCCGCGGGCAGTTCGAGCCCGGCACGAGCTACGCGGGCTGGGTGAAGTACCCGTTCCAGCCCGGGTATAGCCTGGTCGGACGCGTGCTGAAGGTCGGGTCGAACGTGAAGGATTTCAGGGAAGGCGATCGGATCACCTGCCCGGCCAAGCACGGGCAGTACGCCCTGACGAACGCAGGCCAGGCCCGGCCGATCCCTGATGGCGTTAGCGACGAGGAGGCGAGCTGGGCCACGCTGGCCTACATCACCCAGCACGGCTTCCGCAAGGCCAAGCTGCGCCTGGGCGAGACGGTGGTGGTCGTCGGCGTGGGGATGCTCGGGCAGTTGATCGTGCAGTACGCCCGCACGGCCGGGGCGGGGGAGGTGATCGCCGTCGACACGGCCGCGTCCCGGCTGGCCATGGCGGCCGCCCACGGCGCCACCGCAACGATCCAGAAGCCCGTCGCCGAAACGGTCGATGACATCAAACGGATCAACGCCGGCCGGCTGGCGGACGTCGTCTTCGACATGACCGGCCATCCCGACGTCTTCGCGGCGGCCCTCAGGCTGCCGCGGCGGTTCGGCAAGATGGTGCTGATCGGCGACGTGGCCTCGCCGGCCCAGCAGCGCATGGCCCAGGACCTGATCATGCGGGACATCACCCTCGTCGGCTCGCACGCGACCAACCCCGTGCCCTCGCCCAGCGACTGGGCCGGCCATTGGTCGCAGAACAACATGGTCAGCCTCTTCTTCCGCCTGCTGCTGCGGGGGCAGATGCGCGTCGTCGACCTGGTGACGCACCGTTTCGATCCCCAGGACGCGGCCGGGGCGTTCGAACTGCTGATGCAGCGTCGCTCGGAAGCGATGGGGGTGGCGTTCAGCTGGGCGAAACCTTAGGAATGGAACATGGGTCGCGTACTCCAATTCTCACACCGAGACGACGAGGGTTTGTCGGCCCTGCTGACAGGCCCGGTACTGAGCAACATCTCCCGCCTGGGCCGCGGCGGTTCGGAACAGCCGGCGGTGCTCTCGGGCGGGCCAGCGCCGGGCCGGATCACTCGGCGGAGACGGTTCCCCAAGGTCGAGTTCTACGGCAACGAGGTGATGGCCTGCGGGCTGGCGGGGCATCGTCACTCCTGGCCGGAGCTGGCCACGGTCCTCTGCGGACGGGTGCACGTCGGGGTCGATCGGCGGGTGTATGAGGCCCGCCCGGGTGACTGGATCCTGCTGCGACCGGGGGTGGTTCACGGAGAGTGCTGCCTGCCCTCGGGGTTGCCTTACGACCTGTTCTGGTTCGTCTGCCAGCACGATCATCTGCGGGTGCACGCGACGCGGTACAGCCCGTCGCACGGCTATGAGGTGCTCTGGACCGCCGAGATACCCCGCCCGGGCGAGCCGATCATGGCCGAGCTGTCCATGCTCTGCGATCAGCAGTGGAAGCCCTCGACCAGCGCAAGGCAGCGGCTGCTGATGCTGGTGACCTACATCCTTGAGACGTTCAAGTCCGCCCAGCGCAGCTCCGCCGGCAAGGCAGCCGCCCCTCCGACACAGAGCCGGGGCACGCAGTGGCACCCGCTCGTGGCCGAGGTCCGCACCATGATCGAGCGGAACCTCCGGCGGCCGCCCTCGCTGGTCGAGCTGGCCAACGCCGTGGGGCTGAGCCCGAATTACCTGTCGAGCCTCTTCCACCAGCAGACCGGCCGCACGCTTCGCCGGTTCGTCGATGAACACCGCATCGGCCTGTCCCAGCGTCTGCTGGCCGGCGAGGTGATCGACTCCGCCCCCCTGCCGCCGACCGCACCGCCCACGCCGGGCAACGGCAACTCCAGACCGGCCGGGGCCGGCGGGCTTCCGAGCGTCAAGGCCGTCGCCTACGCCATGGGCTTTTCTGATCCCTATCACTTCAGCAAGGTCTTCCGCCGCGTCACCGGCATGAGCCCGTCGGCCTTCCGCAGTCGCAAGTCTCACGCCGGGGGCAACAGCCCGTCCCACGAGCGATCGGCCCGCGGCGTCAAGCAGGCCTGACCCGAGAAAGTTGGACATCCCTTCGTTGGTCCGGACATGGCCCCCAGTCATGGAGCGCGTGATACTGTTTGCGTTAATCATCCGGTGCTCCTCACCGAACCGGTACGAACAAAGCCGGTCAATTCACGCGTTACTCTGTGGAGCCTTGCCATGACCACCACCACCGACCTGGCCGTCCTCGGCGGGCCCAGGACCGTCACCGAACCCTCGCCCCCCTGGCCCTATTTCACCGATGACGAGATCGAGTTCATCCGCCAAGCCATGGTGGACATGCGCGCCGACGCCACGCTCGCCTGCACCGCCTGGGGCGGGGGCTGGTCGGAAAAGCTCGAGCGCCGGATGGCCGACGCCATGGGCCGCGCCTTCGGCATCGGCACCTGCGGCGGCGGGCCGGCGCTGCACATCGCCGCCATGGCCGCGGGCGTCGAGATGGGCGACGAGGTTATCACCACCCCCTACTCCTGGG
>JADZCW010000269.1 GCA_020851395.1 Phycisphaeraceae bacterium | reverse complement strand
CGTAGACGGCGGCGGCCTCGCCGGTGTCGATGCCCAGGGTGGTCAGCCGGCCGTTGAGGTAGGCCATGTAGGCGGCCTCGGAGCCCAGGGCGGTGACAAAGGGGTTGATGTCCTGGACGTTGACCAGTCCGTCGAGGTTCATGTCGCCGGGGGCGAAGGGGTCGCGGGCGTCGGCGAGGGTAAGGCGGAAGTCGATGTTGTCGAAGAGCATGGAAGGACTTTCAGTGACTTTTCCGCCATAGAGCCAGAAGAAAGGATCGCCCTCGGAGTAAGCGACGGAATAGATAACGACGGCGTAGTTCTGATAGGTCTGCGTGAGGTTGGCGGTGAGGAAGTTCTTGGGTGCGGCGATCCACATGTCGTCGCCAGAGTTGTCGGTCGTGACGGTGCGCCAGTGGTCGAATTCATCGGAGTAGTCATGGCCCGGAGGGGGATTGTTCAGCGCGAACGCGCCGAAGCTGCAATAGGCGAGGATATCGCCGTCGAGTTGCTCGGGGTTGTCATAGAGGATGGGGGTCATGAAGTTGCCGGCCGAGCCGTCGGTGAGGTAGGCCGTGTCGTGAGGGAAATCAAAGTTCAGGCCGTAGAGGCTAACGTTGAACCAGGCGCCGGGGTGAGTGTCGAGCAGGTCCTGGTAGAAGCTGAAGGAGAAGGACATGGGCCCGGTGGTCTGGTTTTCCGGGGCGTGGATCCACAGGCCCGTGCGGGAGCGGAACAGAGCGTTCTCCATGACGTGGTTGCCGCTGCCGGGGTTGGTCGGGTCGACCGAACGGTTGAAGGTGCCCAGGTCCCCGGAGGTCTGGGTATCACCGCCGGTCTCGGCGAGGTTGCGGGGGTCGTTGTAGGTAGAGAAGCCGGCGAGGGCCTGGGAGTTGTCGGCCTGGGAGGGTGGTCCCCACATGGCCAGCCAACGTCCCCAGTCGGTGTCGATATTGGAGCGGTGGATGGGGATATATGTGGCGGAGTTGTCATTGCCGCCGGCCATCTTGAGGTTGCTGGTGGATTCGAAGTCGCCGTTGGGGATGAGGTTGCCCGAGAGGGCGGCGATGGCGGGGCTGGCCAAGGTAAGCAGCAGGACCGTAGTCAGGACTGAACGCAACGACGTAGGCATGGGATTCTCCTGAGGGTCAAAGTAACTCCGCGATCGAGTCAAGTCGCATGGCGGACGCCATGCCGCTGGTGGTTTGACGATCAGACGGATCTAGAAAACCCAGCGGTGAATCAAGGGTTGAAGCGGAACACGATCATCGATTGCGAGGCATCATCAGTGCGCTGATTGCCTTCTATTTTGTTTTTATACCATCATCGCGACGCATTCGGAAGTGAGAATTTGAGGTGAAAGCTGATAAAAGTAAAAAAAGAAGGATAGATTTCATTTTGGATAATATCAATTAGTATTTATTGTTACGCCCCGATCGATCACCTGCCGGGCAGTTTTGGTGAGGAGGGCTGATCGGGGCGGGGGATGCATCAGTGAGACGAGCGTTGCCGGTCTGTCGGGCTGACGATAAGTCGGCCCACCTGCACGCAGGTCCTCGGAGCGATCTGCGGCATGGGCCCCACGGAATGCTGAAGGCGTGCTCAGATCCCGTACACGTCTGTCCGGCAGTCGCGCAAGTGAGCCGTAGGGCCTTGCCTCGCGCGGTCAACCTCCAGAAGATCGATCATCGTCAGCGAGTAGTCGCCATCGGAGTCGGTTGTGTTACGGATCACTTGGCCGCATGGGCCGGTCACTAAAGATTGCCGCGGGTGGGTGAAGCCGATGAATACCTCGCTCTCGAACGACCGGGTGCGCATCATCGCCAGGTTCAGATCGTCGTGGAAGCCGTACGTCGGATTGAAGATCACTCTCGCGCCTGCGCGTGCCAGTGCTCGAACAGTCTCCGGCCAACGCCGATCCGCGCAGATCATCACGCCGAATCGACCGAAGTCGGCTTCGAAAACGCCGAGCCGCTCCCCCCGGGTGAACTTCTGGTCATGCGTCTGACAGTGGAGCTTGTCATACACGCCCGCCAGCCGCCCCGATCGATCGTAAACCAGCACGCTGTTGAGTACCCGTTCGTCCTCCCGCCGCGTGCAGCCGAGGATCATCCAGGCCCGGTGAGCTGCGCACCATGCCGAGAGGTCCCGTGTGATGGCCGACGTGGCTGGGTCAATCGCCCAACCCAACAGATCCTCGTGGGTCACCGACGCGTCGGTGGCCGCATAGCCGTCGAGCAAGCACTCCGGCGTGACGACCACGTCCACCCCCTGCCCCGCCATCTGCGACAGCACTTCCATCAGCCGATCGGTGTTCCATTGCACCTCGCCCTTGCGGGGCTCGAAGCGGATCTGTGCCAGGTGGATTCCGTGCGTCATGCCACGCCTGCCGCCGGGGATGTCCATGGCCGGTCGTCACGCGGCCACCAACGGATCCCGATCGTTACGACTCGCACTATTCCCGCCCCCGGCTGATTCATCACGGTGTTGACGGCCTCCGCATTGTCCGGGCCTAATGGGGCCGCGGTCGTGACGGCGTTGGCCCCTCGGCGGCGATGTCTTGGTCATGCGTCAATCCCATCTCGACGCATGCAAGGATCGTAGCACAACTGTGACTTCAAGGAGCGGACAATCAGGATTATCGGGCATGATTCACCAAGCCATCTGACAAGTCTCCTGCCTCGGGGCAGCCAGGCTCGATCTCGAAAACGCCCCCCGACGTGATAGATGGCCGCAGGTTGCGGCAGCCTCCCGCGGCCAGAGTTGTGGATCGAGGGTTGAGCCTGATACAAGAGATCGTCGGGGGCAAGCCGCCGCATCACTCTGGTGATGGGACAACTGTATGACCAGGCCGGGCTGCGGGGGGTGATCGATCCGCGCGCTGAATCGGGCAAGCTGCCGAGGCTGTGGATGTGCCCATGCTAGCCGGCCGGATCGTGGCCGGTGAGGCCGCCACTGAGTCTGGTAGTTCACGGCGTGATGGGCCACGGCTCGTCCGGACGAATCGCGCAGCATGATGTCAAGATGTCCCGTAATCCTCTCTCGGCGGGATGAATCGAAGCTGACGTTGCCTGACACGGACAAGCCGTCTTCGGTCGGTAAGACTTTCACGCGTCCCAAACTCACATCGTTCGACGGCACTCTCTCGACCGTGATGGGATATGGATCCGAGATACCCGGCGGCGCGACCGCGCACCCTGCATTCATTACGACCAAGGACAGGAGACACAACCATGGGGAACGTCTCGTCATGACACGGGCTCCTTCTTGGGTTTGTGACCGACGATGCCGTAGATCGCGGGCAGCACGACCAGGGTCAGCGCGGTGCTGGAGATCAGGCCCCCGATGACGACGGTGGCCAGCGGGCGTTGAACCTCCGCGCCGGTGCCCGTGGCCAGGGCCATCGGGACAAAGCCCAGCGATGCGACGAGCGCCGTCATCAGCACGGGGCGCAGGCGGGTGACGGCCCCGCGCTGGATCGCCTCCTCGAGCGAGGCGCCCTCCTGGCATAGCTGATTGATGAACGTGATCATCACCAGGCCGTTGAGCACCGCCACGCCGGACAGGGCGATGAACCCCACGCCAGCCGAGATGGAAAAGGGCATGTCGCGCAGCCACAGGGCCAGGATGCCGCCGGTCAGCGCCAGCGGCACGCCAGTAAAGACGATCAGGGCATGCTTGACGGAGTTGAACGTGCTGAACAGCAGCAGGAAGATCAGAAAGAAGCAGACCGGCAACACGATCATCAGTCGCTGTCGGGCGGCGATGAGGTTCTCGAACTGCCCGCCCCAGTCCATCCAGTAGCCGGCAGGGATCGTTACCTCCCGCTCCAGGCGTTCGCGGGCCTCGGCCACAAACGAGCCGATGTCCCGCCCGCGAACGTTGGCCTGGACGACCACGCGCCGCTTGCCGTTCTCCCTGCTGACCTGATTGACACCCTCGGCAATCTCGAGTCGGGCGATCGAGCCCAGTGGTATGAAGCCCGGCCGATCCTCCCCTCCCGCGACGTCCCGGGCGACCGCCGATGCGAAGCGGATGTCCTCGGCCGCCTCCTGGTCGGCCGGCAACGGTATCGGCAATTGTCGCAGGGCCGCCATGTCCCGCCGGATGTCATCGGGCAGACGTACCACCAGGTCGAACCTGCGGTCGCCCTCGAAGACCAATCCCGCCTCTCGCCCCCCGACGGCTGCGGCGATCACGTCCTGGACGTCGGCGATGCTCAACCCGTGCCGGGCGATGGCCGCGCGATCGATCTCGATGTTCATCACCGGCAGACCCTCGGTCTGCTCGGCCTTGACGTCGGCGGCGCCCGGGATGCCGCGGAGCACGTCGGCGATCGCCTCGGCCGTGGGCGTGAGCTTGCCGAAATCGTCGCCGTAGAGCTTGACCGCCACGTCGCTGCGGATGCCGGCGATCAGCTCGTTGAAGCGCATCTGGATGGGCTGGGTCCACTCGTAGTTGTTGCCCGGCACGTGCTCGAGGGCCTCTTCCATCCGTCGGATCAGCTCGGCCTTGGTCTGGCCGGGATCGGGCCATTCATCCTGTGGGCGCAGGATCACGAATGTGTCGGAGATGCTTGGTGGCATCGGGTCGGCCGCCATCTCCGCCGTGCCGGTCTTCGAGAAGACGACGGCTGACTCCGGGAACCGGCTGAGCGTCCGTTCGACCTCAAGCTGCATCTCGGTGGATTGCGTGAGGCTGGTGCTGGGGATTCGGATGGCCTGGACGGCGATGTTCTTCTCGTCGAGCGTGGGTACGAACTCCTGACCCAGACGAGTGAACAGGGCCAGGGAGAGCAGGAACATCATCACCGCCGCTCCGACCGTCGTGTAACGCAGGCGCAGAGCCCACCGCACCGTCGGCACGTAGGCCGTCTTCGCCCAGCGGACGATCAGGTTCTCCTTCTCCTTGACCCGGCCGGTGATTCCCAACGCGACCATCGCCGGCACGAAAGTCATCGACAGCATGAAGGCCGCGACCAGGGCGAAGATGACGGTCATGGCCATCGGGTGGAACATCTTGCCCTCGGTCCCCGTCAGCGCCAGGATGGGCAGATACACGGTGATGATGATCGCCTGACCGACGGCGGACGGCTTGATCATCTCCTTGCTGGCGAGCCGGACTTCCTCCAATCGCTCGGAGAGCGTGAGCGCTCGTCCGAGCCGGTGCTGCCGCTCGGACAGACGGCGAAGGCAGTTCTCCACGATGATGACGGCCCCGTCGACGATCAGGCCGAAGTCGACGGCCCCGAGGCTCATGAGGTTCCCGCTGATCTTGCTCTGGACCATGCCCGTGGCGGCCATCAGCATCGAGAGGGGGATTGCCAACGCGGTGATGAAGGCCGCCCGGAAGTTTCCCAGCATGGCAAAGAGCACCACGATCACCAGCAGCGCGCCCTCGACGAGGTTCTTCTCGACGGTTCGGATCGTCGCGTTGACCAGTTGCGTTCGGTTGAGCACGGTGCGGGTGCGGATGTCCGGCGGGAGGGTGCGGTTGACCTCGGCCATCTTGGCGTCGACGTCGTTGGCCACCTGACGGCTGTTGGCGCCGATGAGCATCATCGCCGTGCCGACGACGACCTCCTGGCCGTTCTCGCTGGCCGAGCCCGTGCGCAGCTCCCGCCCGATGCCCACGTCCGCCACGTCACGCACCCGGATGGGCGTGCCCCCGCGCTGGCCGACGACGATCTCGGCGACCTGCCGCGGGTCGTCGATCCGCCCGGCCGCCCGCACGAGGTAGGACTCGCCTCGGTGCTCGATGTACCCGGCTCCCGTGCTGGTGTTGTTCTTCTCGATCGCCTCAATCACGTCATGGAACGTCAGCCCGTAGCTGACAAGCTTCATCGGGTCCGGCTGCACGTGGTACTGCTTGACGTACCCCCCGATGGCGTCGACGCCGGCCACGCCCGGCACGCCCTTGATCTGTGGGCGGATGATCCAGTCCTGCACTTCGCGGAGATAAGCGGTTCGCTCGAGTTCAGTCGTCAAGAGCTGACCCTCGGGCGTCAGGTAGGAACCGTCGGCCCGCCAGCCCGGTTCTTCGCCCGCGTCCGCCGTGCCCTGGCCTTCAAGGTGGACGAACTCGACCGTCCAGACATACACCTCTCCCAGGCCCGTGGTGATCGGCCCCATCTGCGGCTCGGCGTCCGGCGGCAGGCTCTCGCGCGCCTGGGCCAGACGCTCAAGCACCTGCTGTCGGGCGAAGTAGATGTCCACGCGGTCCTCGAACACCACCGTCACCTGCGAAAACCCGTTGCGCGACAGCGAGCGGGTGGACTCGATCCCGGGGATGCCCGCCAACGCCGTCTCGATCGGGAAGGTGATCTGCTTCTCGATCTCGACCGGCGACAGGGCGGGGTAAAGCGTGTTGATCTGCACCTGGTTGTTGGTGATGTCGGGCACGGCATCAATGGGCAGACGCCCAAGCGAGAACAGCCCCACGAGCGCCGCTCCGAGCGTGCACAGCAGCACCAGCCAGCGGTGCTGCACGGAGAATCGAAGGATGGGCTCAAGCATGAAGGTCGACTCCTGACTGGAACAGGTGAACGAGTGGTCCGGGTGAAGAGGTTACCCGTGGGTTTCGCTAGTGCTCATGGGCCGCGCCGGCCTTGCCCATCTCGGCCTTGAGGATGAAGCTGCCGTCGGCGACGAACAGTTCACCCTCTGCCAGCCCGGACCGTACCGGCGCCATCCCGCCGACCGGCTCGCCGAGATCGACGGACCGCGTGGCGAAGGTGTTTGGCTCGCCACGGACCGGCACGAAGACCACGGTCCGGCCCTCGATCCATTGGGCCGCGTCCTCCGGCACCGCGGGCGTCGCCGCATGCTCACCCTCCGCGCCGGCCCCGACGATCACCGCCTGGGCGAACATGCCCGGACGCAGCCCCGCGGCATCGCCGCGCACCTCGATTCGCACCGGTGCGGTCCGCGTTGCCGGGTCAAGACGGGCGGCGATGGAGGTGACGGTTCCTTCCAGGCTCGCGTTCCCCATCGCCGGCACGGTCACGCGGGCCGTCGCGCCGACCGTCACCCGATTGACCTGCGACTCCGGCACGTCCGCCAGTACCCAGAGCGTGCGCATGTCCGCCAGCACCAGCAGCGCCTCGCGGTCAGGGCCGACCAGTTCGCCTAGCGTGGCCTCGCGCTCGATGACCAGGCCCGCGATCGGGGCTCGCACCATGTAGTAGGGGTCGATCTCGCCCGTCGTGGCCAGGGCTCGCACGGCGTCCTGGTCCATGCCCATCATGTGCAGAAGGTTCTCAGCCGCCGTCGCCTGGGCCCGCGCCGCCAGCAACCCGCCCTGGGCCGCCCTGAGCTCCGCCTCCCGCCGCTGCACCTCGGCCAGCGCGATGCCCTGGCTTTCCTCGTAGAGGGTGCGGGCCCGATCGAGGGCTACCCTCGCCAGCTCCACCGCCGGCGCTGCCGTGTCCATCGCCATTCGCTTGAGCAGATAGTCGCTCTGGGCCTCGCCCAGCTCGGGACTCTGCACGACCAGCAGCGGATCGTTCTTCTCGACCGTGTCGCCCACGCGTGCCGGGATCTCGTGGACTCTGCCGGCAAGCGGCGACCCCACGTGCGCCATCCGCTCGAGGTTGAACGTCACACGCGCCGGCGCCACAACCTCGCCCACGAGCACCCGCGATTGCACGGGCTCGGTCCGGATGCCCGAACGCTCAATCGCCTCGTCGGAAAGTCTGACCTGATCGTCATCGTCCGATCCGCGTCCGGCCTGATCGTCCTCATGCTCGTCGTGCGCGTGCTCGTCGCGCTCATACTCGCCATCCGTATGTTCGTTGTGACCTGGGTCATGTGTCGCCCCAGCCGGCGTGGGGCTGGACATCGACTCCGCCCGGCCGCAGCCGGTCGCCGGGAACATCGACGTCATCAGCACGAGAGACGGAATCAGAATGATCTTGTTCATCGGGGTCTGTCCTTCATGGTGTGAGGGAAGTGGGGGAGGGGGGATCACCCGCGGGGCGACTCTCGGACACGACCGGTACCGCTCCGGGCCCGCCCACGGCCCGGTGCAACCGCGCCAACGCCACCGAGGCCTGCCGGGCCAGTTCGATCCGTTTAGCCTGTGCCGACAGCACTTCCTGGTCCGCCAGGATCAGGGGCACCACGTCGCTCTGACCCGCTCGATACTGCGACTCGGCCTCCGACCGGCGGCGCTCGACAAGGGGGATCCACTGCTCGGTCACCGTGTGATACGTCCGTGTCGTCATCCGCAGCGCCGCGTATGCCCGGCGGACCTCCTCGACGACCAGTCTCCGGGTCTGAGTCAGTTGGTGCGCCGCCTCGAGTCTTCGCGCAGCGGCCGCGTCCCGTCGAGCCTGTCCCCAGTCCAGGATGGGCACCGGCAGCGTCATCGCCGGGCCCGCCGCCCAGTCGTCCGCTCTCGACTCGACGGTCCCCTCGGCCTGGGCGCCCAACTCCGCGCCATCGAATAGCGCCCACGAACTCTGCCGGAATTCCACGCCCAGAGCGGACAACTCCCACATCCGGGCGGCGATCTCCGGCCGCTTCTCGAGCCCAGCCCGAATCCACGCGGGTTCGTCCTCTAGCTGCGTCCCGGGCTCAACCCACGCATCCAGTCGCCAGTCACTCGGGTCATTAGGCCGACCGATCAACCGAGCCAGCTCCAGTCTCGTCTCACGCAACGCCAACGCCTGCTCGGCCGCCTCCACCCCCAACTCGACCTTCTGAGCATCGAGGGTGGTTACGTCCAGCCGCGTTCCTTCCCCCGCCCTGAGGCGTGCGCGGGCGATCTCCAGCAGACGATCGGTCAGACGCGATCGCTCGGTCAGCACCACCGCCAGCGCGTCGAGAGCCTGCGCCTCGACGTAGCGATGACTTACCTCCGTCAGCACGTCCAGCACGACCACCACCGCTCGCTCGCATGCTGCGCGCAGCCGATGGTCCGCCGCCCGGACTTTCCCGGGCATGAACAACAGCGACGCCAGTTCGGACGCGATACCCGGCTCGGTCGTCGGCGCCCCGCCGGCCACCGGGAATTTCACCGCCACCGTCAGGATTGGGTTCGGCAGCAGACGTTGCTGCTGTGCCTCGGCGTACGCCAGCCGCACCTCCGCCAACGCGGCCTGGATGTCGGGGTGCGTCCGCATCGCCATCCCCACCGCCAGTTCAAGTGAGAGTTCGTCGCCCGGCGGATCCGCCGCGTCGATCCCCCCGCCGGCCGTATCCGTCACGAGGGCATCGGCCAGGCCCGCATGGCGTGCGGCGACCTGCTCGGGCGTCGGCCAGCGCGGCCGTGAGGCACACCCCATCGCCAGAAGTGACGCCGCCAGAACCAGCAGGGTTCGTTGTGTCATCGTCATACGGGCTCCCTCGCGGATGGTCAGACCATCCAACTGAACAAACGACATGCAACGCCACGGCGAAAGGACAACCACGCCCAACGACAAGGGCGTCGATTCGGAGATGACAATCAATCCGTTAAACGAGAAGGACGACGGCCCGTAGATGGACCGACCTGGGACAAGGGGGAGTGAGGTCGAGCGGCTGCGGTGTCCGCACGCTCCAACCAGGCATCGAGAGGTACTCGGATACAACAGGACAAGCATTCCCGAGCGCGTACAATTCACCCAATGACGCGCGAGCCGTCGCGGACGGCTTCGCATCCGCGCCGGCCCGCAGGAGCACGTCGGTGCAATCCGAAGCTCGCAGGCAGGTTGTCAGCATCGCCGCCGAGACGTCAGCGTCCGCGGATGGGGCGCAGAGTCGGGACATCGGCTCGAAGGCGACGGATCCCCTCTGATCAAAGCACAGCTTGTAGTTGCCGGCGCCCACGACCAGCAGGCCGTAGAGGGCTAGCAGCGTCCACGAGATCAGAGGCTGATAGCGGACCATCCCCATTTGAAAGACATTATTGAGGGACATCGTGACGGAAGTCAATCTCTGACCACGCGTGTGGGAATTCCTCCATCGGACCCGGAAAGGTGGTTACCGAGATCTCACATCCCCGCCAGAGGTCGATCCTCGGCAGTGCGTCGTGGATCGATACGGGCTGCCGGCACGGGTGAAGCTTGTGCATGATGCGGCATGAGCCGCTCGCCACCCCCATCACGGATGTCGCCCATTGCGGCGTTTTCGAGCTGCAGCACCCTGCGCGGATTACCGCGGGCGAAGGGATGATGTGAAGGCCGGTGGTTGCGCGAGAGCAACCGTGTCTTGCGTCCGCTCCCTGGGTGGGGAACAGAAGATCCCGGGGAAACACCCTGAATGTACCTCCCGGGTCGATGCACGGCTGCGAGGCGTCCGGCAAGAATTTGGGTGATGTGTTGGCGCCAACACGACACGCCACGTCAACACCGTGTCGCCGTCGACAGGCACGGGGACATGAGGGCGGCAACTCCTGCCCAGGGTCTGTTCCCTGCCGCGACCGAAGCAACACATCGTGATCCGTGCTCGCGTCCGGCGCCCACCCCAGCCAGTTGCAGGCGTCACGGGTTGGTCAGCCGTTGCCCGCGACTCGTCCCTCGAGCGCCAGGGCCTTGGGGAACAGGACGTTGTTTTCCTTGTGCACATGCTGGTGCATGTCTTTCTCGAGGCGTTCAAGCCCGTCGAGCATGGCCCGGTAGGTGTTGCAGGCCCAGTCGGGCGGCTGATAGGCGTCGGTGGCCCGGCGCATGACGGCCAGGGCGTCGCCGGCGCGGTCGTGCTCAAATTCCATCTGACGGATGGGGTTGGCGATCGTGCCGCAGTGGAAATCCAGCGGGCCGTCGGCGTGTTCGATCCGGCGGATCATGGGGAAGAGGATCTGCTCTTCCTTCATCATGTGGCTGGTCAATTCGTCGCGCAGGTCGACGAAGGCGGCGCGGACTTCGGCCAGCCGAGGGTCTTTGTCACCGTGCACGTGGGCGACCTTGCTCGTGATCGCGTCGAGCCGGGGCAGCTCGGAACGGAGGTAGGCGTGATGGGTCTGCTCGATGTGGTCGGCCAGGTCTGAAAGGGACATGGCGTCGGCGTCCACGAGGTGCTTGTCGCGCTCGTCGGTCTGGGCGTCGGCCTCAAGGATCTGGCTGACGACCTGATCCGGGTCCAGCCCGGCCTTGGCGCAGGCGTCAGCCAGCGGAAGCTTGCCTCCGCAGCAGTAGTCCAGCCCCAGGTTCTCGAAGACTCGTGAACGATCCGGCCTCTGGCGAACGAGCTGGCCGACAGGGTCTTGTGCCGTGATGGTCTGTGACATGGGTACTCCTTGAACAGGCCTGCTGCTTAGGTTGTCCGCCCAATACAACGCTTTAAGGCATTAATGCACACTTGACGTATATTATGCGGTGGGGTAAGGTGCTGTCAAATGGTGGTTGGGGGCTGCAATCGAACCGTTAGCTATTGTCAATGTGGTGTTTGCATGAAATTGCTCTCTGAGGCCTCCGAGTACGCCCTGCGAGCCGCCGTCTGGATGGCGCAACGCCCCGGGCAGATCCACAAGGTTCGCGACATCGCCCAAGCCACGCACGCCGCCCCGGGTTACCTGGTCAAGGTGATGCAGGCGCTGACCAAGGCGGGAATCCTCACCGCCCAGCGGGGGAGCACCGGCGGATTCGTCCTGCGGCGCGATCCGGCGACGTTGAGTGTGTTGGAGCTGATCAATGCCGTGGACCCGATCGAGCGGATCCACGCCTGCCCGTTGGGGGCTGATGCTCATGAGCGTCAGCTCTGCCCGATGCACCGACGGATCGACGACGCGATGGCGGTCATCGAACAGGGCTTCGCTAAGACGACGGTGCAGGACCTCATCGGCGTGCCCTCGCTGGCGCGTAGGACGTGTGCGGCACTGAGTGTCGGGAACGTTTCTGGAGCATCAGGCTCATGAAAACTCACAACCGCATCCACGCCGAGACGAGTCTGGCCACGCTCTTGGACGATCACCCCGCAACACGGTCGGTGCTCAACCGTCACGGTCTGTGGGGGTGCGGCGGGGACCGTGTGCCGAACGAGTCCGTCCGATTCTTCGCCGCCGCCCATGGGGCGGACCTTGAGGGATTGCTGCAAGAGCTTCGTATGACGGCGGATGATCCTTCGGCTGACGATCAGGCCGCGGCGCTAGCGGGGAAGCAGGCGGGGCCATGCCCGGCCGACGCGATCTATCGTCCCTATTTCCTGGCGGGTATCGCGATCGTTCTGACCGCCGGGGCGGCGTGGGGGGCGTACCTGCTATGGAAGATCGGCATGCAGGGCTCGTTCACGGCCGTGACGGTGCACGAGGTTAACGCGCACGGCCACGCTCAGATCATGGGGTGGGTGGGCCTGTTCATCATGGGCTTCGGATATCAGGTGTTGCCGCGAATATGGCAGACTTGGCTGCCAGCGGCTCGACTGGCGGTGGCGGCGTGGGTGGTGATGCTCCTGAGCATCGTCCTGCGCAGCGTGGCGATGACGCTTTACGGGGCATCCTGGGCGGCGCCGATGCATGGCGTCGGTGCCGTGCTCGAGACGGCGGCGGTGTCGGTGTTCGTGATTCAGTTGATGGTGGCTTGGCGGCGAGGCGGGACGCCCGTCGAGCCTTACGTAGGTTTTATCTTCGCCGGTCTGTTTTTCATGGTGCTCCAGACCGTGGCGGGGGGGTGGCACATTCACCGGCTGCTGACGGTACCGGACCGCGAGGCCATGCTGGCCCAGGTGGCGATGTTCCAGGCCCCGCTGCGCGACATTCAGATCCACGGCATGGCGTTAATGATGATCTTCGGGGTGGGACTTCGTCTGTTCCCGGCGATGCTGGGCGTGGCGTCGGTTGGTGCGACGCGGGCATGGGCGGCGCTGGGGCTGACGGCTGCGGCGGTGGCGCTCGAGGCCGGGTTGTTCCTGGCTTACCGCGCCGGCGGCAGTCCCGCGGCTGCGGCGGGCCTGATGCTGCCCTGGCTCATGCTTCCGATCGGGGCTTGGCTGATCGTCGGGCCCTGGCGACTCTGGCGCCGTCCGCCCGAGCCGGGACGCATCGGCAAGTTCGTCCGCGCGGCGTTCGTTTGGCTGTTCGTCTCTTTCGCCATGCTTCTTTTCTTGCCGGTGTACCAGTGGCTCAGCGGCATCCCGTTCAGCCACGCCTACTACGGGGCGATCCGGCACGCGGTGACGGTGGGATTCGTCACCATGATGATGGTGGGCGTGGCCTCGAAGGTCGCGCCGATGCTGCGCGGCGTCGGGCCCGACCGACTGCCGGACCTCACCGGCGTGTTCGTCCTGCTGAACCTCGGCTGCCTGCTGCGGGTGAGCCTCCAGGTGCTCAGCGACTGGGACCCGCTGTTCTTCAGGCTCGTGAGCGTCAGCGGCGTGCTCGAATGGACGGCTCTGGCGTGGTGGTCGATGCATTTGGCGTCAGTGATGCTCGGCCTTGGGCGGTACCGCGACGCGCACCGGACGGGCTGCATCATGATGGGCCGCGCGACGGCGGCGGGGGGATGAGCGATGTCGTCCTGGTCCTGCCCACATCTCGACGAGCCAACGGAGCACTGCCGACGGCTGAAGACCGACTGTGTGCCGGGCCGGCCGGGCTGCGTGCTGCCCTCGACGTTGATCTTCGCGACGCCGTTGGAGGAACGTCTGCGATCCAAGAAGAAACAGTCCCGCTCCGAGAAGAAACAGTCCCGCTCCGACGCCTCGGCCGATCAGGCGATCGGTTCGCCGCGAACGCGCACCGACACCGACTCGGCGGAGGGGACCATTCCGCATTCGTAAGGATTCTCCGGTTCGGGGTCCACGTCGTCTGGTGAGGCCATCTGGACCGGCGGCAGGTCGAGCTCGTTCGCCAGGTGCGTCCAGATCTCCCGCAGCGCGTCGGCGACTGCGGCGTGGTAGGGCAGGAGCGTGACCAGGGCTAGACGCTGCCAGACACCGGCGATCCATTCGCCCAGATGATCCCCGCCCAGGGACTTGATGGCGTGGCGCGTGATGGGGCCTGATTCGCCTCGCGCCTGCACGAGCATCACCAACAGGACCGCCATGAACTCCAGCTCGGTCCGCAGGTGATCGGGCTTTTCGCCGTCGGCGTTCGACGGGGCGAAACCGAAGGCGCGATAGAAACCGCACAGGTCGCCGAGGATCGCTCCCTTGTCCCGTCGGACGTAGGCGGTCTGATTGAGCGGGCAGAGCGTGGCCCCTTCGAACAGCCGATGATACTCGTCGCGCCACGCGTCGAGGTCGGTCGTGCGTGATGTGTCCGTCACGCGGCGCAGGGCGTGGGCCAGCGGCGAGTCGCTCCGAGCCCCGGCAGCGGCCAGCAGGTCGTCGAGCGATTCCTCGACGCCTCTGAGGCTCGCAACGGCTTGTTCCGAAGGCCGGAACATGTCACGGGTCAGCAGCAGCATGTCGGCCAGGGCGCACAGACGCACGGGATCGGCGGTGGGTGGTGTCATGGCTCAAGCCTCATGGGAAGCCAGGTGCAGTATTGCTTTCGTCCCCCGCGGTTGCCGGCCGAGCCGTCCCAGACGGCGAAGCTGACGAGATTCTGGGTCGAGCTTTGCAGCCGGGCGGATAGGGCATCTTCCGGGGCTAGTTGGCGGTCGATGACCACGGTCCAGCGCCCGTCCTTCCAGACGCCGCGGGCGTGGGCGGGGGAATCGGCCAGGGTGGTGGCGGTGCCGAAGCCCTCGGCGGCTAGTTCCTCGACCGGCTGCTTGCGCGCGGGGTTGGACATCGGATTGCCCGCCGCCAGCAGGGGCAGGAATTGCAGGGCCCTGGGGTCCTTGATTATTTCCTTCAGAGGGACCGGCCCGGGGTGAGGGGCGAACCAGTAGAGGTCCGTCCAGGAGTTGGGATAGAGCTTGTCCAGGTCGGCAAAGCCCTCGTCCACGTCCTTCTGCCAGACGGCTTTCCAGTGCAGCAGACGCACGGGCTGACCTTTGGCGCCCATGGTGAAGGGCGCCCCGTCGGCCATGGGGAACATCATGGCCGCGGCGTCGGGGAAGTGGTTGGTGTCGGCCAGCATCGCCGGGCGGGCCGCCGGCCAGGAGAGTCGCCATACCATTCGCTGATCGTCGCGGACGGCCTGGACGGTGATCGAGGCCACGGTCTGCTGTTCGAGCATGGGGGAGGTCATCTGCTGGGGCACCAGCGGGACGTCGACGGCGGTGATCTTCTCCCAGAAGGCGTCGAAAACGTTGTCGGGCGCGGGCGCGGCCGCCACCCGCTTGACGGTGATCTCCAGCGGCGTGGCGGGCGGCGCTGTGGGCGTGGTGGGTACGGCCGCGGCGGCGACGGTGGGTGCGACGTCGGCCGCCGGCGTCGGAGTGGGCGGGGGCATGAAGATCAGCACCGACTTCTGCCCGGCCAGCAGGACGGCGGCGATCATGACCCCGGCCACCGCCAGGATGCAGAGGATCAGGGCCAGCAGCAGCGATGTGTTCCGAGAGCGGGTCATGGCAGCCTCACGCGGTGTTGTGGCGATAGACGTCGAATCGTTCGTCGTGATGCGGTCGCAGGTACATCGGCTCGGTGAAGGGCACGCGGGCGACCTCTTTCCCGTCCACGTCCCAGCCGACGGCCTCCTCGCCCTGGACCTCGAAGCGGGTCAGGATGCGGTTGGTCGCGCCGAACAGGAGCATGGCGCCCAGGAGCTGTTTGTCCTCACGGATGGCACGGTAGAGGGCCTTGGACGCCTCGACGCCCGGGCCGAACATCTGCTCGAGGAAGGGGTCGGGCACGTGGACGGGGGGGATGTAGTAGACGTTGGGCCCCGTGCCGAACTGGGGGTACAAAGGCAGGGCGATCTTGCGGAATTTGATCAAGTAATCCAGGGGGTTGTCCTCCCGCGGCGGGCCGTCGGTGGTCAGGAAGCCGTGCAGGCGGATCTTGCCGATGCACGACTCGACGCACAACGCCACGTCGCCCTGCTCGACGCGGGGGTAGCAGCCGATGCACTTCTGGCTGGCCCGGCCGATGACGTTGTAGAAGACCTTCTTGTAGGGGCAGGCCTTGACGCATTCCTGGTAGCCGCGGCATCGCTCCTGGTCGACCAGGACGATGCCGTCCTCGGGCCGCTTGTAGATGGCCTTGCGCGGGCAAGCGGCCAGGCAGGCGGGATGGTCGCAGTGGTTGCAGATGCGGGCGAGGTAGAACATCCACATCGGATGGACGCCGTCGAAGTGGACGCCCCCGTCGATCTGGCCGGCGATGTCGTCCTCCCCGAGATTGGGGTGGGCGTAGTCCCCGGGCTCGGGCAGGTAGCCGTGCGGCGGCCTGTTCGGGCCGTCGGTCTCGAAGATGGTCAGGCTGACGAGCTTGGAGTCTTGCCACTTGGTCGGCGGGGTCTGTTCGAGCAGCTTTGAGTCCCAGGCGGCGGGGTAGGCGCCGTAGGGCTTGGTCTCGACGTTGTTCCAGAAGATCGTCTCCTCGCCCTTGCCGCTGGTCCAGCATGTCTTGCAGGCCACGGTGCAGGTCTGGCACTCGATGCACTTGTTGGTGTCGAAGATGTAGGCGACCTGCCGCTTGAGCGGAGTGGCCTCGTAGGGGTACTCCATGGGCCGGCCGATGTGCCAGTTGT
>JADZCW010000268.1 GCA_020851395.1 Phycisphaeraceae bacterium | reverse complement strand
TGCCCAGGGAGGGCAGGAGGATGCCGATCAGCAGGGCGATGATGGTGATGACGACCAGCAGTTCGATGAGGGTGAAGGCCGTGGCGTGTCGGGGGCGGCGAGGGGACAACATCCGCAATCTCCAGACGAGAGCCGACCCGGCGGACGAGAGCGAGAGGGGCGACGGCGGGCTGGAAGAGCCGGCCGAGGATCGCCCGCGGACATGATTCATTCTAGGGTGCATTCTTGAGAGAATCATCAGGGCGAGGGGCCGGCGATGAAAAAAGCCAGGACGATGCAAGAGATTGTCCGAGGACAGAATGGGGATGAGTTATTGTGGCGAGGGTCTGTACGCAGCGAAGGGGGCAAGGGGTTTTGTGGTTCGCGGAGGAAGGATCAGCCGAGAATCATGGGGCGCACCGGGCGGGGGAACGATCGGCCCGAAGGGCTGAGCCTCGTGGCGGCGGCCCGGGCGGCAGACGGGAGACAACCGTGAAGGTGATGGTATTGGCGGGCGGTCCGGACCGGGAGCGGCCGGTGAGTCTGATGAGCGGCGCGGAAGTGGCGGTGGGCCTGCAGCAGGCGGGTCACGAGATCATCCAGCGCGACATCGGGCCGGGGAAGCTCGAGGCGCTCGAGGAGTTCACGGCGTGGGGGGGGGAGGTGATCTTCCCGGTGCTGCACGGGGCGTGGGGCGAGGGGGGGCCGCTGCAGCGGATTCTTGAGCAAAAGAAGCTGAGATTCGTCGGCTGCCGGTCGGCGGCGGCGGAGCTGGGGATGGACAAGGTGCGGACGAAGGACGTGTGGTCGCGGAATGGGCTGCCCACGCCGCGGTCGGAGGTGATCGAGCGCGTGGCGATGGGTCAACTTCCGGGGGTGACGCTCGAGCCGCCGGTGGTGGTCAAACCGCCCTGCGAGGGCAGCAGCATCGACGTGGCGATCTGTCATGACAAGAAGCAGCTGTCCGAGGCGATGGGGAGGCTTGGGCAGGCGCACGATCGGCTGATGGTCGAGCAATTCGTGGCGGGCAAGGAGTTGACGGTGGGGCTGCTCGAGCGGCCGGCGGAGCAAGGGGGAGGGGTCGAGGCGCTGCCGGTGCTGGAGATCGTGCCGACGACGTCGTTCTATGACTACGACGCGAAGTACCAGCGGGAGGACACGCAGTATCGGTTCGACCCGGATTTGCCGGTGGCGGTGGTCAAGCGGGTGCAGGAACTGGCGGTGCGGGCGCATGAGCTCGTAGGGTGCCGGCACCTGAGCCGGGTGGACGTGATCGTGGACAAGTCGGGGCAGCCGTGGCTGCTGGAAATCAATACGATGCCTGGATTTACGAGCCATTCGCTGGTGCCCAAGGCGGCAGCGAAGGTGGGGGTGGCGTTTTATGCGCTGGTGGACCGGCTGGCGCGGCTGGGGGTGAGCGGCTGAACGGTGTAACAGGGAGCAGGTGATCGGACCTTGGGCGGGAGAAATTCGGGCGGGGGTTGCGGGGGGGCCGATCTATAGGGGGAGGCGGAGGCTATGGGAGGGACAGGATTTACGATGTTCAGCGGCTGGTTCCAACGATCCAAGAGCAAGAAGTCGGTCAACCGGAGCAAGCCGACGCGCAAGTCGTCGGTTTCGCCCAAGTGGGACCCGCAGGTGACGCTGCGCCGGCTGATGCAGGTCGGGGTGGTGGCGGCTGGGGTGGGTCTGGTGGCGGGGTGGACGTGGGGGGAGAGGTGGCTGCTGAGCTATGCGCGGGAGCACCAGGCGGTGGTGCTGACGGCGGAGAACGTGCAGCTGGTGGATGAGCCGGGGTGGATGAGCCCGCTGGTCGAGGCGCAGTTGCGCGAGGCGGTGGCGGAACAACTCGGGACGGACCCGCTGGACCGGTTCGCGCTGCTGAAGGCGCTGGCGGTGCTGCACTCGCAGGCGTGGGTGGAGACGGCGACGTGCGTGGAGAGGCAGGGTCGGAACGTGCTGGTGTGGGCGACGTATCGTCGGCCGCTGGCGCTGGTGGAGTGGAAAGGGTCTTACTACCTGACGGCGTCGACGGGACATCGGCTGCCGGGGGTTTACACGGCTGAGCAGGCGCCGCGGGTGGGGCTGCCGATCCTGGAGAAGGTGTCGGCGGCGCCGCCGAACGAGGGGGAGATGTGGCCGGGCGAGGACGTGCGGGCGGGGCTGGACCTGGCGGCGTTCCTGGAGGGTCAGCCGTTCACGAGCCAGGTGCGGGCAATCGCGGTGCACGACGAGCGGGGGGCGGTGCGGCCGGTGCTGCTGACGCGGAACCCCGGGGGGCGGGTGTACTGGGGTCGGCCGCTGGGACAGGAGTCGCCGGTGGAGGTTGACGGGCAGGTCAAGCTCAAGAAGCTGCTGGCGGTGTTCGCGCAGCGAGGGAGCATCGACGCGGGGGGCAAACGGGTGCACGTTTACGGGGAGGGGATCTCGATGGAGGCGGGGGACGACGCGGCGAGCCAGACGGCGGAGCAGTCCGAGGCGCCGACGTCGGCGGAGACTCGGCAGGCGGTGGTGCGTCACGTGGCCTACAGTTGGTGAGCGTGTCAGCGACCGGACCCAGAACGGAGCTGGAGCAGGCGGCGGCGATCGCGTCGGCGCTGGCGGCGGTGCGTCGTCGTCGGGGTCGGCCGCGGGTCGGGGGGCTGCTGCTGCTGTGGTGCGTGTGGATGATGGGAAGCTGGCTGGGGGTGATGCGGATGATGTACGGGCAATGGGTGCCGCAGACGCCGCCGGGGTCGCTAATGCCGGCGGGGCGGTGGATGGTGATGCACGGGCTGGTGGGGCTGCTGATCGGCTGGCCGGCGGTGCGGCTGACGGGGGTGGGCGGGACGGAGGCGGCTCGGATCGACGAGATCGAGCCGACGTGGTGGGCGCGGACGGGGTGGGTGCTGCGGGACTGGTTCTATCTGAACGTGCTGCACGCGGCGGTGCTGATCTCGGTGAGGTTCGGGGCGCACTGGACGGGTGAGCAGACGTTGCTGGTGGTGGGGTGGTGCGCGGCGTGGTCGCTGGGGATCGGGGTGGCGTTGGCGTGGGGGCTGGGCGGGCCGGTGCGGCGGCGGACGTGGGCGATGACCGCGTGCGTGGGGGTGGCGTTGGGGGGGAGCGTGCTGGGGATGTTGATCGGGGACGGGGGGACGATGGCGGGTGAGCCGTGGCGGACGGGCTGGGCGCTGGCGGACAAGTGGCCGACGGGGACGGCGACGTGGGGGTGGGGGGCGATGCGGATCGCAACGATCGTGGCGGCGGGGGCTTGGGTGGCGGCGTCGGCGGCGGCGTGGGGGAGAGATTTTCAGCGGACGGGGGCCAGGGAATAACGATCTGCTTACAATGGGGGAGTGTGTCGCGGGCGGATGTCCGCGGGGAGCCGGACAATCTAAACCCATGTGCGTGCCGGGGCGAACGGGTGCGTCGGGTCGCGCGTATTGAGAATCGAGGAGCAGTCATGGAGTTCATCACCGCTGACGAACGTCGCCAGCTCGAGGACAAGCTCGCTGAGCTCAAGGCCCAGCGGCCGATCCTGACCAAGCGGATCGCCGAGGCCCGTGCGTTGGGGGACCTCAAGGAGAACGCGGATTACCACGCGGCGCGCGACGACCAGGGGCTTAATGAGGCGGAGATCCGGCGGCTCGAGGATCGGATCAAGCGGGCCCAGGTGGCGGACGAGTCGGACGTGCCGAAGGACATCGTGTTCCTGGGGTCGGTGGTGAAGCTGCGCGACGTCGACGCGGGGGACGAGGACCTGTACAAGCTCGTGGGGGAGGCGACGGGGCGATTCGACGGGGATGAGATCGAGGTGACGGTGGGCAGCCCGATGGGCGAGGCGTTGATGAAGGCTCGGGTGGGGGACGTGGTGCGGGTGGACCTGCCGCGGGGGACCAAGCGGTTCGAGGTTCTGGAGCTGATGTAAGGACTTATGTGGATTGGATCGAAGTCTTGAGGATACTGGGGGGTTGTGTGGGGGTGGGTCGTGTCGGTCGGGATCTATAATGAGGGTGGACGGACGGGGGGCCCCGGGGGCAGCTTGTCCGGCCCGGGGCCAAGGACCCGGGAAAGGAATCAGCCATGACGACCAAAGGCGTGGTCCAGTCGGCGGCGATGAGCATGGCGGCGGGGCTGCTGTGCATGGCGATGGCGCCGTCGGCGTGGGGTCAGCAGCAGATCGAGGGCGGTCACGAGCTGGACAAGAACCTGCAGAAGGGAAGCGGGGGGATCAATCAGGCGGTGCGTCCGCAGCAGATCGGGGCGGGCAACGCGGTGATCACGGGGAACGTGCCGGGTCTGGGTTATTTCCACGGTGACGTGGGGTACTCGGCGCCGGGCGAGTTCCGGGGATCGACGGGGGAGGACACGACGTTCCGGTTCCGGGCGCAGAGCTTCAACTCGACGCTGGGCGCGCCGGGCGGGGGGACGGAGCAGGGGAACGTGCAGGTGTATCGGAGCACGGCGACGCCGGGGATCGGTCAGGCGGGCGGGATGACGAGCTTGTCGAGCATGCCCAATTACTTGACGGGGGGGGCGCCGAGCGCGGGCGGTGTGCGGACGATGCAGAGTGGGTCTTCGGGGGCGCAGAGCTCGTGGACGAGCCAGTCGATCCCGACGGGGGGTATGACGGTGTCGAGCCTGGGGATGGTGGCGGGGCAGGACGGTCGGATGCTGCAGATCAGCGGATCGGCGCTGCTGGGGCTGCGTGCGACGGCGGTGGGGACGACGAATCAGAATGCGTCGGGTCAGGCGGGGGGGCAGAGCCCGAGCGTGCTGGACAGCTTGGGGACGACGCTGCCGCGCAACCCGACGGTTTCGGGTCTGGGGCAGGCGGACAGCGCGGCGGCGCGGGTGGATGCGACGCTGACGCCGTCGCCGACGGGGGCGGCGCCGGTGGACCTTCGGCAGAGCCCACTGAGCCCCCATGAGCCGACGATGACGCTGGATCAGCAGGTGGCGAACATCGAGGCGAGGCTGAGGGGGCCGGAGGGGTCGATGCAGGCGCAGCCGGGTCAGGACGTGTACATGGACCTGATGAGGCGGGTGCGTCAGCAGAAGACAGGCGAGGCGGCGCCGTCGGCGGACGCGCCTGGGGCGGTTCCGCAGGACCAGTTGTCGCGGCCGACGCCGGCGGGCAAGCCCGACGCGACGGGCCTGCCGCAGGACCCTTTGCGCGAGGCGATGCGGTTCGAGCCGGCGAAACCGGTCGAGCAGGAGCAGGCGCCGGCGCCCGCCGAGGGGGACAAGGGCCAGGACAAGAGCGAGCTCAAGACGGACAAGAGCGCCCCGCCGACGGGGCTCGAGCCGTTGCCGCGGACACCGCTGCCGGCGCCGGCGTTGCCGGGCAATCCCGCGGAGTCCGCGCCGCTTCCGGGGTCGGGGGCGGGCAGGGACGCGACGGACGTGAGCGTGCTGAAGTACCAGTTGCCGGCGCTGCCGAGCCTGGCGGGGTCGCAGGACACGCCGGCGAACAAGAACCTGCGTGAGGCGGAGCGGCTGATGCAGGCGGGTCAGTTCTTCGAGGCGGTGGACCGTTACCGTCAGTCGTCGCTGCTGAACCCCAACGACCCGATGATCCGGGTGGGCCAGGTGCATGCGCAGATGGGGGCGGGGATGATCCGGTCGGCGGCGATGAACCTTCGGGATCTGTATGGCGCGCACCCTGAACTGATCGCGGCGCGGTACGAGTCGCGGCTGCTGCCGCCGAAGTCGCGGTTGGAGTGGCTGGCGGAGGAGCTGGAGAAGGACCTCGAGGTGACCGACGGGCCGGTGGCCGAGGCGGGGCTGCTGCTGGCGTACATGGGGTATCAGACGGACAACACGTCATGGCTGAGCCGGGGGCTGGCGGCGGTGAAGCAGGTGAATCCGCAGGACGAGCTGGCGGTGCTGTTGGAGGTGATCTGGGCGAGCCCGGCGCCGACGCCGGAACCGGCTGAGCCCAAGACGACGGCGCCGACGGGTCCGGCGACCGAAGCGCCGGCGGAGCAGTCGCCGGCGACGATGCCCAGCGATCAGCTGATGCTGGAGCTTGATTCGGCGCTGGAGTCGGCCCCGCCGGTCGAGGCGGCGGCGCCGCAGGCGCCCGAGGCCCGGCCGTGAGCAGCAGCCGCTCGGCCCCCCCTCCCCCACCGCCGCAGACCCCCGGGACGCCGGAGGAGGCGGCATCCTTGTCGGCATCCGCTGATGAGACCGGGGCGGCGCGGCTGTCGCTGACGGACTTCCTGGACCTGCCGACGATCCAGAACCTGCAGGACGGGTTCGCGGCGCTGACGCGGCTGTCGACGGTGTTCCGGGATTCGGCGGGTCGGAAGCTGCTCGAGCCGACGGACCCGGCGGCGCGGCGGGCGAGCGACCGGGTGCTGGACTTCCTGCTGGTGGATGAGAACGACGGGCAGGGGTTCGTGGCGCCGATCGTGGTCGAGGGGATGGAGCTCGGGAGCATCGAGGTTCGTCCGCAGGAGGACGGGGGGCTCGAGACGGCGACGCGGCAGCAGCTGCGCGAGGCGGCGACGCGGATGGGGGTCGAGGCGGGAAAGATCGAACAGATGCTCGACGCGGCTGAGCGGGCGATGACGCCTTCGCGGGCGGCGGCGGTGCAGTTCCTGTACCTGTTGGCGAATCACATCACGCGGCTGTGCTATCAGGAGCATCAGCTGCGGCGGCGGGTGGAGGAGCTCGGGTCGCTGTACCGGTTCAGCACGATGCTGGCGTCGCAGCGGGAGCTGCAGCAGGTGCTCGACGCGGCGGCGCAGTCGGCGGCGACGATGCTCGGGTCCAAGGCGGTGGCGATCCGGCTGCTGGACGGCGAGACGCAGGAGCTCGTGTGCCGGTCGGTGTGGGGGCTGTCGCGGGCGATGCTGGAGAAAGGGACGGTGCTGCCGCGGCGGAGCACGACGTACGCCAAGGCGTTGGCGGGCGAGCCGGCGTACCTGGCGGAGGTGTGGTCGGACCCGCGGATCATGACGGCGGAGGAGGCGAGAGAGCAGGGGGTGACGTCGCTGTTGTGCCTGGGGCTGATGCACCAGGGGCGGGCGTTCGGGGTGATCCAGTGGTTCACGGGCGAGGCGCGGCGGTTCACGGCCGGCCAGGTGGACCTGGGCAGGGCGCTAGCGCAGCTGGTGACGTCGGCGGTGGTCAACGCGCGGCTGGACCAGCAGCAGACGCAGAGGCAGGACGTGCAGAGGCAGCTGCGGCTGGCGGCGCAGGTGCAGCAGCGGATGCTGCCGGACACGGTGCCGAGCATCCCGCCGCTGCAGATCGCGGCGCGGTACGTGCCGAGCTATGAGCTGGGGGGGGACTTCTATGACCTGTTGGACCTGGACGGGAACCTGGGGGTGGCGGTGGGCGACGTGGTGGGCAAGGGGGTGGCTGCGAGCCTGCTGACGGCGAGCGTGCGGGCGTCGATCCGGGCGTTCGCGCAGGACGTGTACGACCTGGACCAGATCATCGCGCGGGTGAACATGGCGCTGGCGCGGGACACGCGGGACAGCGAGTTCGTGACGCTGTTCTACGGGGTGCTGGACCCCAAGAAGCTGCGGCTGACGTACTGCAACGCGGGGCACGACCCGCCGCTCTTGCTGCGGGACGGGAAGCTGACGGCGCTCGAGACGGGCGGGATGGTGCTGGGGATCGACGCGGCGCAGACGTACCAGAAGGGGATCCTGGACCTGCGGGCGGGGGACCTGTTGGCGATCTACACGGACGGTCTGATTGACGCGATGGACCGCGGGGGCAAGAAGTTCGGGCGGGCGCGGATGAAGCAGGCCTTCCTCGAGACGGGGGGGATGAACGCGGCGGACGCGATGCACCACCTGCTGTGGTCGATGCGTCGGCACATCGGGCTGGCGCGGAACGTGGACGACACGACGCTGGTGGTGGTGCGGGTGGGGCAGGCGGCGGGGAAGTAAGGCCGAGGTGACAGTCGTGTCACGCCCGGTTGATTGGGCGACGAAAAACATCGGCAGAACGCACGCGCGGCGCGGCCGGCGGGCGGTGTGGGCACGGGACAAGGGACGTGACGCGCGGGGCGCCTGGATCAGGCGAGGGGGCGACCCTCGAGCTGGCCGTAGTAGACGTAGTGTTCGAGGCCGCTGGCGAAGGCGCCGCCGTTGATGGCGTCGACGACGTCGGGGTTGGCCGCCAGATAATCCGGTTCGTAGAAGTCGGGGCTGTAGCGGCGGTTCTCGTTGCGGCCGGTGGCGACGAAGTGGGCGAAGCCGCTGGCCCAGTCGGTCTCGGCGATGCCCAGGGCGACGTCGGGGTTCTGGGCGAGGTAGTAGGCCTCGTCGAAGCGGGCGATGAAGGCGCGGTCCTCGGCCTTGCCGAAGGCGATGAAGTGCTCGAAGCCCGACTGCCAGGCGCCGGCGGTGACGGCGGAGGCGATGTCGGTGTAGAGGGTGGTGTAGAAGGTCTCGTCGAAGTACTTGGTGAAGGTGCGGGTTTCGTGCTGGCCGAACTCGAGGAAGTGGTCGAAGCCGGTGGCGAAGTCGCCGGCGGTGACGGCGGCGTCGACGTCGGCGTTCTGGTCGAGGTAGTAGGCCTCGTCGAAGAAGGGGCTGAAGCGGCGGGCCTCGGCGTGACCGGCTTCGACGAAGTGGAGGAAGCCGCTGGAGAAGGCGCCGCCGACGATGGCGTCGTTGACGTCGGTGTTGGCGCGGCGGTAGAAGTCCTCGTCGAAGTAGGGGCTGACCGGTCGCCCGGCCGCGGCGCCGACGGCGGTGTAATGGGCCAGGCCGCTGGCCCAGGTGCCGGCGGTGACGGCGGCGGCAACGTCGGGGTTGAGCTTGAGGTAGGCGGCCTCGCTGAAGTAGAGGCTGAAGCGGCGGTTCTCGGTCTGGCCGACGGCGGCGAAGTGCTCGAAGCCGCTCTTCCAGGTTCCGGCGGTGACGGCGGCGGCGACGTCGGGGTTGTGGGCGAGGTAGTAGGCCTCATCGTAGATGGGGTTGGCGCGTCGGCCCTCGAGCTGGCCGGCGGCGGCGAAGTGCGCGTAGCCGCTGGCCCAGACGTCGGCGGCGACGTCGGCGGCGACGTCGGGGTTGTGGGCGAGGTAGTAGGCCTCGTCGAAGACGGCCGGGGCGAGGGTGGCGCGGACGGTGAAGGTCAGCAGGGGATGGTCGGGATC
>JADZCW010000267.1 GCA_020851395.1 Phycisphaeraceae bacterium | reverse complement strand
GTTCGGTGCGGAGCATGGTCGCGTGCGTGCGGTTGCCCGTGCGGATGTCGCGGGCGTAGTACTCGCAGAAGACGTCCTCGTGCAGCGGCTGCGCATGGCTGTCCGCGCTGCTTTGACCCGGCCGCGGGCGTGCCGGAGAATGGCGTCCATCTTCAACCGGAGTAGCACCATCATGTCCACCTCGTCCATCCCGCACAGCTACGAAGCGCCTCTTCCCCCCGGCACGGACCCGATGATCTGCAATCCTGTCTCGTCGATCGAGACCCGCTGGATCTGCAATCAACCCGGCTTCTACCGCGCGCCCTGGACCGGCGCGGTCATCGCCTGGCCGCGGTGGGCGGCCTACGAGTGCAACGCTCGATCGAAGGACCAGTCCCGCACCGTCCACGCCCTGGCCGACGGCCGGATGCTCTACCCCTACATGGGCCCTTGGGCCAATGGCGGGCAGATCACCGTCGTCTCCGGCGACGTGCTGATCATCGAGTGGAACCGCGGCAGCGAGACCTGGCGTGAGAAGCGCCTCAAACCCGGCGACACCTACACCATCGCGCTCCAGTCCCACGAGGACAACGCCATGATCGAGAGCCCCGACGGAGTTGAGCCGAAGTTCACCGTCTCGCTGGCCAACTTCAAGCCTCAGTGCATCCGTTGACGCTCTGAGATTAAGACACCCAGCCTCCCCGCGGCCACGACAATTCTCCTCATGTCGCCGGCCTGAGTAGGGCTAGGTGTTAAACTGCTTGGTCGGCGGATTGTGTCCTCCCGAGGAGGAGGTGTCGCCATGCCCAGAGCGATCTCACTGACGCGCGTCATGATTCTTTGCTCAGTCCTGATCGGCTGCGGCCGATCACCCACTGATCTACTGCAGGAGGTGCCGTCGCCCGACGGCTCGTTGGTGGTTCTGGGGCTGGTCAATCAGGACAAGACCGATCCGACCCGGTATCTGTGCGTGATCGTCGAGGTACGGGACACGGCCGGCGACGTGCTCTACCGCGAGGTCACGCCCGCCTCGGACATACAGCGATGGTCCCTTCGCTGGACGAGGGACGACGAGATTCTTCTCGACAGCTCCGACGTCGGCCGGTATTACATCCGCCCAGACGCCACGGGCGAATGGCACGGGACATTCGACCCCGCCCCGAGCGCCGCCGACGTCGAAGCTTCCGCCAACCCTCCCTCCACAGTCCCGTCGTCAACGATGCCCGCGCCAGGGCCAACGACATCCCCCAGCGGAGATCAGGTCATGCCCGAAGAGACATCGTCGACCGACGATCGGTGGGAGCAGACCGAGGAGGCGCGTCGTACTGCCCTGGCCGGGGTGCTGGGCGAGCCGGCCGCCGATGTCTTGCACTCGATGGTTCCCTTCCACCTGGGCGGTTCGGCGGACGTGCTGATCTTCCCGACGTTCATCCAGGGCGTCACCTACGTCACGGCCGACCTGACCGGCGACGACACCGACCAGCTGCCGACGAGCCTGGGCAATTACGAGCTGATGATCTGCATGAGGCAGCCGCTGCCGAGGGCCGGTGAGCTGATCTCGAACCTCGCGATGTACACGCGGGACGCCCGGCTCGAGCCTGGCGACACCATGGACCTCCGGTCGTTCTTCGGTGATTCGACCATTCGCGCCCTGCTGTTCACGCACCCCGGCGACGCGCCTGTTCGTTTCGAGTTTCTCGGCCGACAGTACGGCCTGTTGCTGTGCCTTGGAATCACCGCCGACGAGCTCGAGCTTGCGAGGTCCAAGGGCTCAGACCAGCTTCTGACTCGGCTGAAGGAGCAGGGCGTCTTCCCCTGCACCGTCCCCGGGCGTGCCTCGGTGCTCGCACCAGCGAGTGAATGACGGCCTGCCCGTCTCCAAAAGTACCATTGGCGCCGGAGAACAGCGATGAACCGTACGACCCTGTGGCTGGTCGCCATCTACTGCCTGATCGGGAGCATTGCCATGGCACAAGAAACATCACCCAGCGAACGTGGCGCAGACTCCGGCTCTTTTCAGACCCCCGCCCTGTGGGAGTATTCCCGCCCGCTGATGGCCGCGGGCGTCGGTGGGCTCAAGGAGGGCGAGATTCCCAAGGATCCCAGCATCGTCTACCACGACGGTCGCTGGCACGCCTTCTTCACGCTCAAGCAGCAGGACCGCACTGTCACGGCCTATTGCTCCTTCGTCCGCTGGGATGACATGGCCCAGGCCAAGGTGACCGTCCTGCCCATCAGCGACAGTTGCTACTACTGCGCCCCGCAGGTGTTCTACTTTGAGCCGCAAAAGCTCTGGTATCTCGTCTACCAGGTGGGGATGGCGGGGCGGAAGATGATGATGGTGGCGTATTCCACCACGCGCGACGTGGCGGACCCCTCGTCCTGGACGCCCGCCCGTCCGATCCTCGACGGCGGCGAAAACGACCCCCGCGTGGAGGGCGGCCTGGACTACTGGATCATCTGCGACGACCAGCGGGCCTACTTTTTCTTCACCAACCTCAACGGCAAGCTCTGGCGGATGTGGACGAAGCTCGAGGATTTCCCGCGCGGCTTCGGCCACTGCGAGCTGGCGTTGCAGTCCGTGATCTACGAGGCCAGCCACACCTACCGCCTGGCCGGCCTCAACCAGTACCTGACGATCGTCGAGCAGGACCACCGTCGGCACTACAAGGCCTATCTCGCCGATCGGCTCGACGGCCCCTGGACGCCCTTGGCCGATACTGAGGAACATCCCTTCGCCGGCTTGGCCAACATTCGCCCGGCCGCGGGCGTCGAGGCCTGGACCGACAACATCAGCCATGGTGAGCTGGTCCGCCAGAGCAACGACCAGACGCTGACGGTCGACCCCAACGGCCTGCATTTCCTCTTCCAGGGCATGCTCGAGCGCGACAAGACTAACAAGGGCTACGGCGCTTACACCTGGCGTCTCGGCCTGCTCACGCCGGTGGAACCCAAGTGACCATGCCAACCTCCGATCCGATGAGGTTACGATGCTGTGGGTCGTCAGCGCAGGCCGCTTCGGCGGAAGACACATCGGTGGGTGTGACACGGAGGAATCATCCGAGATGACCGGCAAGACGTTGGTGGCGATGCATGGCACGCGCTGGCTGATCAACGGCCGGGCGACCTGTCCGGGCAGTCCTGCCGAGGGCCTGCTCCCCAACGTGCGGATGGTCAACAGCGTGTTCGAGGATCTCGGCCCCGCGGCGGTGAATCTGCCGGCGGGATTCGACCCCCGGAAGAACACCCAGGCGTTCGTGGCTGTCATCCCCCATTATGTCGCTTCTGGTGTGCGGGCCTTCACACTGAGCCTCCAGGGCGGCGTCCCCGGATACGAAGGGGCGATCAACTCGGCGTTTGGGCCGGATGGCTCGCTTCTCGACGGCTACATGGCCCGCGTGCTGACGGCTATCGAGGCGTGCGACGCGGCCGGGGCCGTGGTGATCCTCTCTTGTTTCTACCAGCGACAGCACGAGGCCCTGACGGGAAAGGCCTCGCTCCTCGCCGCCGTGGGGAACACCGCCGCATGGGTCCGCGATCATGGCCTGACCAACGTCATGCTCGAGATCTCCAACGAGTTCGCGCACGGCGGCTACCGGAGGTGGGCCGATGGTGATTGGCTCATGTCCGCCAAGGGCCAGGTGGAGCTGATCGAGTCGGTTCGACAGACCGCCCCGAACCTGCTGGTCTCCACGAGCGGCATGGGTGACGGCAGGGTGGACGCGACCATCGCCCGCGCCTGCGATTTCCTCCTGATCCACCTCAACAACACAGCCTTAACCGATTACGCCGACCGGATCACCCAGGCCAAGATCTGGGGCAAGCCCGTTGTCTGCAACGAGGACGACAAGCTCGGCCCGGCTGGCGCCGCCGCGGCGCGGGCCTGCGTGGCCTGTGGCGCGTCGTGGGGCTTCATGCACAGCAGGAAGAACCAGAACGTCCCCTTCACTTTCGACGGCCCGTCCGACGATCCCGACGTCTACGCCGAACTCGCCCGCCTGACCCGCCCCGGCGAGAATCTCGATCACGATCAGGCCGCACCCGACCTCGGCGCCCTGCGGCAGATCGTCATCACCTACCCGACCGACGGCGCCCGCCTGCAACGCGGCCAGAGGGTCATCGTCGAAGTCGGCGTCACCGCCCAGCCCAGACAGGTCGAGCTGCTGGCCAACAACATCCCCGTGGCCCGCGCCGCCGGCCAGGCTCGGCGCCTCGCATGGGAGCCGACGTTGGAGGGCATCTTCGACCTGACCTGCCGCGCCACCTGGCCCGACGGCGCGACAAGCCTCTCCAGGCCCGTCGACGTGGTGGTAGGGGGGTGACGACGTGCCGATCGATCAATCGATGGCTCGTCCGGAGAACGATGCATGGATGATCTGCCGCGGAACGGTCTCGAAGCCCTGGTCCGATTCGTCTGTGGGTTCGCCGTCGGATTTCTGCCGGCGTTCTTCTGGATATGGCTGGAGCTGAGTTCGGCCGCACAGGCCGCTCTTTACGCCGCGGGGATCGGGCTTGTCCCCGGTTTGCTGGCCACGCTGCTGGGCAATCGCTTCTGGGGGGTCTTTCGCTACCTTGGGTGGTTCTGGGGCTGGTAGAGCCCTGTCTCAACGGATGACCTTGGGCGTGACGCCCAGGTCAACGGTCGCGTCGATCACCGGCCGGCCCGCCGAAGCGCCATCATTGCTGACACGCAGCGGAATCGTCACCTGCAGCGGCTTGACCAGGCACAGGCTCTCCTTGACCGCCTCGCAGTAATAGACGACCAGGTCAGCCGTGATCGTCGTCTGCCCCGGGCGCAGCGTCACGGGCACGCGTAGCGGGAACGTCACGTCAGGGATGTTGCGGGCGATCCAGGCTTCGTCGGGCATCGCCACGGCGGCGTCTTGACTACGAACACCGATGTAGAACGGCGCCGCCCCGTTGATCTTGTAGCCGTCCGGCAGGATGAGATTGAGCACCAGTTCTCCCTCGCCTGCCGTGACATCCTGAGCGGGTAGCTCGATCGGCGTCGCTCGCCGCAGGGGTGACGCGGGCCGGGTCGTCGCGCCTGTCACGACGGGGGCCATGCCCAGAAGGTTCCGGGGGTCGTTGACATTCAGCGTGCCGACGGTGTTCGCGGTCGGGTCGTACACACGGATCAGGTGGTTGTTGGTGTCAGCGACATACAGCTTTTCGCCTAGGAAGGCCAGCCCATTGGGCTCGTTGAATTGTGCCTCGCGCGGCGGCCCGTCGGTCATGCCCTCTCTGCCCGTGCCCAGCAGTGTCTCGATGGTCCCCTTCGCGGGGTCCAGGCGCTTGACCTTGTTGTTGTAGGTGTCGGCCACATAGACCGCCCCGTCATGCCACGCCACGCCCAGGGGGTGTTGCAGCAGGGCCTCGCCGATCGGCCCGTCCTTGTCGCCGAAACGGAACAGCCCGCGCCCGACGAGCGTGCCCACCACGCCGTCCGGCCCCAGGTCCGTCCGTCGCACGGCGCTGACCTCGCTGTCGGCGAAGTAGAGCGTGTCCCGGCCGTCGAACGTGATGCCGCTGGGTTGCGCTAGGTCCGCCGTGGCGAGCGGGCCGTCATTGATGTCCTCGATGCCCGTGCCAGCCCACGGTCTGGCCGCCCCGGAAGTCAGGTTCAGTTCCCACAGCTGGTGCGGCCCGGCCATGGCGAGGTAGAGCTTGTCGCCGACGACGGTCAGATCCCACGGAGAATTAAGCGCGATCTTGGCCCCCGTCCACCCCCAACCTCTCTCAGCCTGCTCGCCAGTGCCCGCCAGCGTGGTCACCTGCTTTACCGTCAGGTCGATCATGCGGATCGCGTGGTTCTCCGTGTCCGCCACGTAGATCTTGTCGCCCGCCACAGCCAATCCCTGCGGCTTGTTGAAGCGTGCCTCGGCCAACGATCCGTCGATCAGCCCCGCCTGCCCGCCGCCGATGACCTGCATCACCTCGCCAGTCGGGGACAGGGCCACGACTCGGTGATGGTTCGAGTCCGTCACCCACAGGATGTTCTTCGCCGCGTCGGCTGCAATCTTCCCCGGGAAACTCAGCAGCGTCATCGGCCGACGATCGCGCTCGAGCGACCAGTGGATCGGCTTGCGGTCCAGCATCCCCTGGCGCTCCGACTGCTTGACGAGCTTGGCGATGACGGACTCAAAGGCGTCGTAAACACCCTCACCGGACCGGCTCGCAACCACGTGCCCCTGCGGGTCGATCAGCACAAACGTCGGCCAGCCCGACGCGCCATAGGCGTTCCAGATCTGGAAGTCGCCGTCGTTGACCACCGGGTGCTCCAGGTCATAGCGCAGCACCGCCTGGCGGATATTGTCGGTTCCCTTCTCGGCCGCGAACTTGGCCGAGTGCACGCCGATGACGACCAGCTCATTGGGGAACTGGGCCTCGAGCTTCTTGAGGTCCGGGATGACGTGGATGCAGTTGATGCAGCAGTAGGTCCAGAAGTCCAGCAGGACGATCTTCCCGCGCAGTTCCGTGAGCGTGACGGGGTGGTCCGTGTTGAGCCAGTCCAGGCCCGCGGGGAAGTCCGGCGCCTGGTCGGTTGCGGCGGCGGCGGGTGTCAGGTCAACCTTCTGGGCCGAGACGGCCTGCCGGTAACGCAGCCCAAGGAACAGAAGAGCCGCCAAGGTGATCAGAACGATAGCGATCCGGCCGTAAGTCTTGGAAGAGGTGTTCATGGGGTTGCCAGATTCTAGGCACCGCCTTTCGCAGCGGAAGGGCGCACCATGGGGGGCGTTGTGGTTGCGTGGTGGGGGGGTAATAATGCTCCGGCGATGACCACGGCCCTGGCCTATGACGAGCGATGCATCGAACACGCCACCGGCGAGGGGCATCCCGAGCGCCCCGACCGGCTGACGGCCATCGTGCAGAAGCTCCGGGCCACGCACCAGTGGGACGAGCTGCTGCACCTGCCCATCAAGCCCGCGGCACTCGAGAGCATCACGGCCGTGCATGACCCGGCCTACGTCCGTCGGCTCCAGGCGGCCTGCGAGATGGGCGAGTCCTACATCGACGCCATCGACTCAGCCGTCTGCCCACGGAGCTACGCCGCCGCCCTCCTGGCCGCCGGCGCCATGATCGCCGCGACCGACGCGGTGATGACCGGCCGGGCCCACAACGCCTTCGCCCCCGTCCGCCCGCCGGGCCACCACTGCGAGTTCGACCGCTCGATGGGATTCTGCCTCCTGAACAACATCGCCATCGCCGCCCAGCACCTCATCAGCCGCTACGGCCTGGAACGCGTGGCCATCGTCGACTTCGACGTCCACCACGGCAACGGCACCCAGCACCTCTTCGAGGAGCGATCGGACGTCTTCTTCGTCAGCATCCACGAGCATCCTTCTTACCTCTACCCCGGCACCGGCTTCGCCTGGGAGAAGGGCGTCGGCGACGGCGAGGGGGCGACGCTGAACATGCCCCTGCCCCCCGGCAGCGGCGACAACGAGTACCGGGCCGCCTTCGAGACCAAGATCCTGCCCGCCCTGGAGCAGTTCAGCCCGCAGTTCCTGCTGATCAGCGCCGGCTTCGACGCGGCTGAGCACGACCCCCTGGCCCACCAGAAGGTCTCGCCGCACGGCTTCGCCTGGATGACCCGTCGGCTCAAGGCCCTGGCCGAGAAACACTGCGGCGGCCGGCTGGTCTCGACCCTCGAGGGTGGGTATGACCTTCGCAGCCTGGCCGAGTGCGTCTCGGTCCACCTGCGCGAGCTGATGGCCGACGAGGGAGAAGATCCAGCGATGGCCATGAAGGCCGGAATGTGAATCGCATGGGATCGTGGGCTTTCACCTGAAAGCGGGGACGCGCCATGCTTGTACGCGACGGAATGACCAGCCCGGTGATGACCACCACGCCCGACGCACTGCTCGCGGCGGTGGATGATCAGATGGCTGAGCGGCGGGTGCATCAGCTTCCCGTCGTCGACGCCGCGGGGAAACTCATCGGCATCATCACCGCCCGCGACATCGGCCTGGCGATGGCCGCCGGCGGGTTCGAGAAACGCACCGTTGAGTCGGCCATGACCACCGAGCCGGTGACGCTGCGACCGAGCGACACGCTCGAGCACGCCCTGACATTGCTCCTACGTGAGCGATTCGGGGCCATGCCCGTGGTCGATGAGCAGGACAAGGTGGTGGGGATCTTCGCCCGTCATGACTGCCTGAAGGTCCTGAGCAACGTCCTGGGCCTGGAGGAGGCCGGCTCGCGCGTGGACGTCGAGATCGCCAGGCCCGCGGACGAGCTGGCCAAGGCGCTGACCACGCTGGCCGGACACGACGCCCAGATCATCTCCGCGATCCTCAGCAACCGACAGGGCCGGGGCCAGGGCGCCCGCACGCTCTACGTGCGTCTGCGGACGATCGACCCCGGCCCGATTCGCCGCAAGCTCCGCGAGGCCGGCCTGAAGGTCGTCGAGCCCGGCGCTTAGCCCCGCGTCGATGCCCGCCGGATTCACCGCTAGAATGCCCCGATGCCTGACGCCAGCCCCTCTTCATCATCACCCGCCGATTCTCCCGCCGCGGCGACCGAGTGGTACGCCGACGGCCTGCGGTTCACCTGCACCCAGTGCGGCAACTGCTGCACCGGCCCGGAGGGCTACGTCTGGGTAAGCGACGAGGAATCTCGCACGCTGGCTGGCCTTTTGGGCGTGGGCGTGGCCGAGTTCGAGAAGCGTTACACGCGATTATTCGAGGGCCGCCGGACACTGCTCGAAAAGCCCGCCTCGCGCGGGGGCGGCTACGACTGCGTCTTCCTGATCGACCTGCCCGATGGTAAACGCGGCTGCAAGGTCTACCAGCACCGCCCGATCCAGTGCCGCACATGGCCCTTCTGGCCCGAGAACCTTGCCACGCCACGTTCCTGGCAGCGCGCCAGCCGGGGCTGCCCCGGCATGACCGCCGGCAACACCGGGCAAGGCAAACTTTACCGGATTGAGGAGATCCGCATCCAGCGCGACGCTACGCCCGACTCCCCGCTGGTCTGAGCAAGGACGACCTTAACGTGCAACCCATCGACGATCGTTGGCCGCAGTGGTTCGAGGCCGCGGCCCGGCCGGCGATCGACATCGCCATCGCCTGCCTCTACCAGGATGTCGACCGCCAGATCGCCGCCCGCACGCCCACCTGCTGGCTCAGCGGCAAGTGCTGCGATTTCGACGCCCACGGCCACCGCCTCTACGTCACCGCCCTGGAGATCGCCTGGTTCCTGCGTCGGATGTCCCCACACCGCCTCGTGGACCTCAAGGCCCCGTGCCCCTACCAGCAGGCCAAGCTCTGCACCGCCCACGCGCATCGCCCCCTGGGCTGCCGGATCTACTTCTGCCAGGAGGGCACCCAGGGCTGGCAGCAGGACCTCTACGAACAATTCCAGGCCGAACTGCGATCGATCCACGACCGCGAGGGCGTGGCGTATTGGTACCTCGAGTGGCGACACGGCCTCGAGGAGGCGGGACGGTGGAATACCCAGGGCATTGTTCGACACTCGCCCGTGGATCAGTAAGATACGATCTTGTCTGGATCGCCGGTCCTTCCAGCCGGCGAATAGCCTCGTCCCCCCCCCGGAAGTTGTTGGACAGGTGCCCTTCCGGGGGCGGGGGGGGTAAGCATCTCTTACAACCTGGAGGCCACGCATGGACGTCGTGCTGCTCTCGCGGATCCAATTCGCGATCACCATCATGTTCCATTACCTCTTCCCGCCGCTGACCATCGGGATGGGCGTCGTGCTGGTCTATCTCGAGGGGAT
>JADZCW010000266.1 GCA_020851395.1 Phycisphaeraceae bacterium | reverse complement strand
GTCCCCATCAAGCTGACCGCCGTCGGCCTAGACCCCGCCATGTTCCACATCAACGCCCTCGGCGACGAGGCCGACTCCCGCCCCGCCCTCGTCCCCGTGGCCATGCGTAAATTCCGCGACCGCTTCGCCGCCGACGTCGACCCCCGCCGCGTCATCGTCATCGGCGACACCCCCCGCGACGTCCACTGCGCCAAGGCCAACGGCTGCCTCGCCCTCGCCGTCGCCACCGGCAGCCACAGCGAACAAGACCTCCGCCACGCCGGCGCCGACGTCACCGTCCCCGACCTCGCGGACCCCCAGCCCCTCCTGGACCTGTTGGATGCCCCCGACTCACCGCCCCGGCTCGGTCGTTGACCCCCGCTTCCACGCCTCCACCCCAGGCCCCGGGTCCGGCATGTCACGCCGCCAGTCCTCGTACCACGCCTCGTCCGGATGGTAGTGCTGGAAGTACTCGATGTCGTCCAGCATCCGCTGCTGCTCCGGCGTGTACCGCGGACGGCCCTGCTCGTCCACCGGGACGATCGCGCTGATCCGGTTGTCGAAGATGAACCCCGCACGGGGCGTCGTGTCACGCATCGCCGCGAACTTCGACGCCCGCACCAGGTGCGTCGGCAGCGCGAAGCCCAACAGCAGCGTCAGCACCGCCGCCGCCGCCCCGCCAGCCCACTTGGGCGCGTCGTGCGGCGTCCGAACCCCCTCCGCCGGCGACTGGAAGAAACACACACCCGCCAGCCTCAGGTAATACACCGCCGACACCGCGCTGTTGATCACCGCCGCCACGATCAGCACCAGGTACTCCCCATGACCCGACGCGTCGGTCAGCAGCGACCCGAACAGATAGATCTTCCCGATGATCCCCGCCATCGGCGGCAGACCGATCAGCGACAGCAGGCTCACCAGCAGCACCCCCGCCAGCATCGGCCGCGTCCGCGCCAGACCCGCGAAGTCCTCGTAACGATCCGCCTCCTGCCCCTGCCTCTCGAGCAGACCCACCACCGCGAACGCCCCGACCGTCGCCAGACCGTAAGCCACCAGGTAGAACAGCACCGCCCCCGCCCCGCTGCCCAGCGCCGACGTCCCCGCTGCCGACGGCTCCGACGACCGCGACACCAGCAGCCCCATCAGCATGTAACCGCTGTGCGCGATCGAGCTGTACGCCAGCATCCGCTTGACGCTCGTCTGCAACAGCCCCAGCACGTTCCCCACCGTCATGCTCGCCGCCGACATCCCCCAGATCAGCCAACGCACGCTCGCCGGCATCGGCTCGGACAGCGGCAGCAGCAGCAAGAGCGCCACGAACCCCGCCGTCTTGGGCACGATCGCCAGAAACGCCGTCACCGGCGACGCCGCCCCCTGGTACACGTCCGCCGCGTAGAAGTGCATCGGCGCCGCCGCGATCTTGTAGCCGATCCCCACCACGCTCAGCACCAGCCCCAGCACCAGCAAGAGCGGCAGCGACCCCATCCCCCCGATCGTCCGCGCGATCGCCGCGAACTCCGTCTGACCCGTCACCCCGTAGATCAGCGTGAAACCCAGCAGGAACACCGCCGCCGACAACGCGCTCAGCGCGAAATACTTCACCGACGCCTCGAGCGCCGCCGATGACGGCCGCGAGATCGCGATCATCACGTACGTCGGCAGGCTCGCAAGCTCCAACGCCAGAAACAGCCAAACCAAATCCCCCGCCCCCGCCACCAGCATCGTCCCCGCCAGGCTCAGCAGCCCGAACGCGAAGAACTCCCCCCGCATGCTCAGACCCGGGTTGTACGTCCGGCCGTCCGCCTCGTCGTCCGTCTGCGACCAGCCCCGCGGCAGCCCCGCCGCCAGCAGCAGCAGCAGCAGCCCCATCGCCAGCACCGCGAACTTCACGTACACCCCCAGGTACGCCGGCACGTAACCCCCCGGCGCCCCCGGACGCACGAACAGCCCCGCCGTCACGATCGACAACGCCGCCAGCCACGGCGTCAGCCGCCGCGCCGCCAGGCTCCGCGACAACCCCACCCCCAGGCACAGGCACGCCCCGACCGCCAGCGTGATCTCCGGCCCAAGCAGCATCACTTTTTGGCCCATCATCGACATCACCGCGGCTCCGAATCATGCGTTATGTGCTCGCCCCCGACCGTCCCCGACGGATCCACCGCCAGCGCCCCCGACCCTTCCTCACCCTGGGCCACCTGAACGATCCCCCGCGTCGCCATCGTCAGCGGCGCCTGCAGGCTCCGGATCACCGGCTGCGGGTACACGCCCAGCCACAGACACGCCACCGCCAGCGGCGCCAGCGTCGCGATCTCCCGCGCCGAAAGATCCCGCACGTGATGGTGTCCCCCCCCATGCCCCCCCGCGTGCGCCGGCGGAGCGTCCGCACCATGCTCCTGCGGCAACGCCAACGGCCCGAACACCACGTTCCCCACCATGTAGAGAATGTAAATCGCCCCGAAGATCATCCCCACCCCCGCCGCCGTTGCGAACCACGGCCCGGCGGTCTTGGGGCTCGTGAACGCCCCGATCAGGCACAGGAACTCCCCGATAAACCCGTTCAGCCCCGGCAGCCCCACGCTCGCCAGACTGAAAAAAACCATGAAGAACGCCCACACCGGCATCACCCTCGCCAGCCCCCGCATCTGGCTCATCTGACGCGTGTGCAGCCGCTCATAGATCATCCCCACGCACAGGAACAGCGCCCCCGTCGACAGCCCGTGGTTGACCATGTACAGCACCGATCCCGTCGGCCCGAGCAGGTTGCTCCCGACCGCCACCAGCCCCAGCACGCAGAACCCCAGGTGCGACACCGACGAGTACGCGATCAGCTTCTTGATGTCCTTCTGCACCCAGCAGATCAGCGCCGTGTACAGAATCCCCACCACCGCCAGCCCCGCGATCCACGGCCCATACTCCAGCACCGCCCACGGCGTCATCGGCACCGCGAACCGCAGCAGCCCGTACGTCCCGAGCTTCAAGAGCACCCCCGCCAGGATCACCGACCCCGCCGTCGGTGCCTCCGTGTGCGCCAACGGTAACCACGTGTGCAGCGGGAACAGCGGCACCTTCACCGCGAACCCCGCCAACAGCGCCGCCAGCACCCACCCCTGCTCCGTCGGCGAAAAATGACGCGCCGCCATCACCAGTGAGCCGATGTCAAAGCTCCACACGCCCCCCCCCGCCGCGCGCCACGCCACGTACAGCAGCCCCGCCAGCGTCAGCATCGACCCCGTGAACGTGTACAGGAAAAACCACCTCGCCGCACGCAGACGGTCCGTCGAACCGAACACCCCGATCAGGAAGAACATCGGCACCAGCGTGAACTCGAAGCACACGTAGAAGAAGATCAGGTCCGTCGCCACGAACGACCCGATCATCGCCGTCTCGAGCACCAGCAGCCAGAAGTAAAACTCCCGCGGCCGATGGTGCACCGCCCCGAACGACCCCAGCACCGTCAACGGCATCAGGAACGTCGTCAGCATCACCAGCCACAAGGACAGCCCGTCAATCCCCAACGAGAAGTGCATTCCGAACCCACGCACCCACGTCCACTCGATCGGGAACTGCATGATCTCCGCGTTCCCCCAGTCGAAGAACACCAGCAGCCCCAGCGACAGCACGAACGTCAGGCCGCTCGCCAGCAGCGCATGCCACTTGACCTTGTCCTGCGGCAACGCGAACACCGCCGGCGCCATGACCAGCGGAAGGAACGCGACCAGCGGCAGCAGTGAGGCGACTATGAACGTTGCCATCGTTGTCCAGCACCCATGCGGGTCGGCCGTCTTAGGGCCGCCCGGTTCGTGTTCTTAACCCGCCAGGATCACCAGCAGCGCGATCAGCGCTGCCCCCGCCGCCATGCCTAACCCATATCCCTGCAACACCCCACGCTGCGTCGTCGCCGCGCCCAGCCCGAGCAGGCGTGGCAACATCCCCACGCCCGCCACCAATCCGTCGATGATCATCCGGTCCACCAGGTAGAACAGCCCGCCCAGCCCCCGCAGCGGCGTCACGATCATCGCCTGGTACAGCTCGTCCACGTAGTACTTGTTGTTCAGCACCCGCACCACCCCCGCGTACATCGCCGCCGCCCGGTCCGCCGCCGCGCGGTTGAGCCAGTGGAAGTACGCCGCCCCCAGGATCCCCACCACCGCGATCACCGAGCTGATCACCATCACCGCC
>JADZCW010000265.1 GCA_020851395.1 Phycisphaeraceae bacterium | reverse complement strand
CGTCGGATTGCACCATGACCCTCGTCGACCGCGCCTCGCGCATCCTCAGCGCCCTGGACGAGGAACTCTCGGAGTACGCCAAACGGCAGCTCACGCGCCGCGGCATCCGCGTGCTGACGAACATGTCTGTCACCGCGATGGACGAGCGCTCCGCCACGCTCTCGGATGGCCAGGTGCTCCCGACCCGCACCGTCGTCTGGTGTGCCGGCATCGCCCCACCGCCGCTCTTGGCCGAACTCGGACTGCCGCTCGACGGCCACGGCTACCTACGCTGCGACCCGGACCTGCGCGTGACCGGCTCACCCCACGTCTGGGGTGTCGGCGACTGTGCGGCCAACCCCGACCCCAGTGATGCCCAGGGCCGCGCATATCCCGCCACCGCCCAACACGCCGTCCGCGAGGGCAAGGCCGCCGCCGCCAATATCCTCCGCGCCGTCGATGGTCTGCCGACGCAGCCGCTGGTCTACGCCTCGCAGGGCTCGCTCGCCCCCCTGGGCTGCCGCACCGCCGTGGCCCGCATCGGCCCCTTCAAGTTCAGCGGCTTTGTGGCGTGGTTCCTCTGGCGGACGGTCTACTGGCTCAAGATGCCGGGCTTGTCGAGGAAGTTGCGCATCAGTCTCGACTGGACCGCGGGCCTTTTCTTCCGCCGCGAGTACGTCCAGCTCGGCGTCCACCGCCGCGCCGCATCGACCCATGCCGACCGTCCCACCCCCCAGGAAGTCACCGTCTGATCCCTTTGGAGGCCCTCCGTGACCGACAAGATCCAGAAGACCGACGAGCAGTGGAAGCGTGAGCTCACCCCCGAGCAGTACCAGATCGCCCGCCGGCACGGCACCGAGCGAGCCTTCACCGGGGCCTACTGGAACACCAAAGACCCCGGCATGTACCGCTGCGCCTGCTGCGGCCAACCGCTCTTCGACTCGGACACCAAGTTCAACTCCGGCACCGGCTGGCCGAGCTTCTTCGCCCCCGCTGATGCATCCTCCGTCGCCGAGAAGACCGATACCACCCACGGCATGGTCCGCACCGAGGTCCTCTGCTCCCGCTGCGACGCCCACCTCGGCCACGTCTTCCCCGACGGCCCCAATCCCACCGGCCAACGCTACTGCATCAACTCCGCCGCCCTGAAATTCGACCCCCAGACGCCTACGGCGGACAAACCTAACCCCTGATCCTGCCCCCGTTGTCGCCGCTTTGGCGGTTTCACGGCCCGATGGTACACTCCTGCGCTTCGCACCGACTGACCAGCCAGGAGAATCAGCCTTGAAATCGACCGAACTGCGGCCGGGCATGGCCATCAAGATGGACGGGTTCGTCTACGTCATCACCCAGTTTCAGCACGTCACCCCCGGCAACCTGCGCGCCTTCATCCAGATCAAGATCAAGCGCGTCCCCGATGGCAGCATCATCGAGAAGCGCCTGCGCAGCGGCGAAGAGGTCGAAGTCGTTAACCTCGACCGTCGAGAGATGGAATACCTCTACTCCGACAACCGCGAGCACGTCTTCATGGACGGCGAGTCCTATGAGCAGCTCGGCCTGACCACCGAGTTCGTCGGCGACTCGATCCTCTACCTCAAGCCCAACACCAAGGTCAACGTCCTGATCGCCGAGGGCAAGCCCGCCGCGCTCGAGCTGCCCAAGACCGTGGACCTGCAGGTCACCGACACCACCCCCGGCATCAAGGGCGCCACCGCCACCAACCAGCTCAAGGAAGCGACGATGGAGACGGGCCTCAAGACCCGCGTCCCGCCCTTCATCGCCGTCGGCGAGGTCCTGCGGATCAGCACCGAGGACGGCTCCTACCTCAGCCGGGCCTAAGGCCGAACGAATCCGAGATCGTCCCCAAGCCGAGCTAGTCCTCGGCTTTTTTCTTTGCCTGTTCTCCTCGGCCGCCGTCCGATGCCGGTTGCGGGCCAGCGGCGAGCGTTTCGCACATGACGTTTGGACGAAAAGGCGGACAGACACTATCCTGCCGGGCTTTGGGCGGGGGGTCATCGAGTCTTTTTCGACCCGTTTTTTCAGGAGCGATCGTCCATGCCAACGGTCAAGGTCGGCGTCATCGGCTGCGGCGCCATCAGCGGCGCGTACATCAAGAACGCCAAGACGTTTCCCATCCTCGATCTGGTCGCCTTCGCCGACCTCGACTCCTCCAAGGCCCTGAAGGCTGCGACCGACAACGGCGGCGGCGCCAAGGCCTGCACCGTCGACGAACTGCTCGCCGACAAGAGCATCGACATGGTGCTCAATCTGACCATCCCCAAGGTCCACGCCGAGGTCGCCCTGCGGGCCCTCGAGGCCGGCAAGCACGTCTACAGCGAAAAGCCCCTGGCCGTCACCCGCGAGGAGGGCAAGCAGATCATGAACCTCGCGGCTAAGAAGGACCTGCGCGTCGGCTGCGCCCCGGACACCTTCCTCGGCGCCGGCGTCCAGACCTGCCGCAAGCTCCTCGACGACGGCGCCATCGGCAAGGTCGTCGCCGCCACCGCCTTCATGATGTGCGCCGGCCACGAGAGCTGGCACCCCAGCCCCGAGTTCTACTACAAGAAGGGTGGCGGCCCCATGTTCGACATGGGCCCGTATTACCTGACGGCCCTGCTGCACCTGCTCGGCCCCATCACCAAGGTCGCCGGCCTGTGCGCCACCACCCGCCCGCAGCGCACCATCACCAGCCAGCCGCTCCATGGCACCGTCATCGACGTCGAGACCCCCGACCACGTCGCCGGCACCGTGCAGTTCGCCTCCGGCGCCATCGGCTCCGTGGTGATGAGCTTCGCCACCCGCGGCAACCCGCACTCGCCGATGACCCTCCTGGGCACCGAGGGCACCCTGGCCGTCCCGGACCCCAACGGCTTCGACGGCGTCGTCAAGATCCGCAAGCCCGGCCAGGATTGGGAGGAAATCCCCCACACCCACCCCAAGGGCTACGGCCGCAGCGCCGGCCTGGCCGACATGGCCCACGCCATCCAGACCAATCGCCCCCACCGCGCCAGCGGCGAGCAGGCCTACGCCGTCCTCGACATCATGCAGGGCTTCCTCGACTCCTCCGACAACAACACCATCTACCGCGTCGCGGCCCCGTACCAGCGCACCGCGGCCCTGCCGGTGGATCACACGTTCGGCGTGCTGGAGAAGTAGAACGCCTCATGGTCGGGATACGCACACGTTACTCCGCCCCGTCGGCCGCCCGGCGGGTTTTTTTATGTGGCTGTATCATGGATTGCGATTGCGGCGCGTGAACACGTTTCGCTTCGATTAGGCGAAGTCATCCGCAACGGCTTTTCGCATTGTTCTTCGCCTCCCCCGCAGGACCTTTGGAGAACCCATGTCTCCGATTCTTTACCACTTGGGGAAGTTCCCGCCCGTCACGTTGGATTGGCCTCGCTTGCTGCCCCTGATTGGTCCGGCCAGCGCCGCCCTGGCCCGGTATGACGGGATCCTGCACGGCATTCCCAACGCGAACGTG
>JADZCW010000264.1 GCA_020851395.1 Phycisphaeraceae bacterium | reverse complement strand
GTCGGCGGGGAGCTGACCTGGAAGATCACCCCCACCCAGGAGCTGACCGGCCGGGCCGACTTTTTCCCCGACCTGACCGAGGTCACGTCCTACCGCGTCGTCTCCTCGCTCGTGTGGCAGATCAAGGTCAAACAGACCGACCGGATGAGCTTCCGCCTCGGGGCCGAGAACGAGTACGAGTCCAACCCCCGCGGCGACGGATCGCGCAACACGCTGCACTATTTCGGCGCGGTGGTGTTTGAGTTCTAGAATGTCACGGTGCGGGCATGAAGAAAAAACAACGAGCCCATCCCCCGATCAACCCCATGACCCAGGCCCTGCGTCGCCTGCGGCGGGCCGCGCGGCGCCTGCCGGGTGCCCTGGCCAAGCCCGTGCCGGGTCACGCCCCCGGGCTGTCGCCCGAGCAGCTCGCGGCCGTCGCGCGTGATCAGCAGGCCGTGCCCGGCGCCGCCGTCGAACCGACCACCGTCTGCTGCTACGACTACGCCCCCGACCGCTGCACGCGACGGGTCATCACCGACCTGCCCGCCTTCCTCGCCCAGCCGCTCGATCCGGCCGTGAGCGTCCGCTGGATCAACATCGACGGCCTGAGCGACCTGGGCGCCATCGCGTCGCTCGCCGAGCACTTCGGGCTCCACCCGCTGGCGGTCGAGGACATGCTCCACACCCCCCAGCGGCCGAAGTTCGAGCTGTTCCCCCCCGCCAACGGGGACTCCTCCGACCATGCCTCGACATGCAACGACCTGATCTTCATCGTCCTGATCATGGCCCGCCTGGTCGACGACGCCGTGACCACGGAGCAGGTCAGTCTCTTCCTGCGTGGTCGTGTCCTGCTGACCTTCCAGGAGCCCGGCGGTGACGTCTGGGAACCGATCCGTCAACGGCTGATGCAGGACGGCTCGAAGCTCCGCCAGCAGGACGCGAGCTTCCTGGCCTACGCCATGCTTGACGCGGTGGTCGACCATCACTTCCCCATCCTCGAGTTCTACGGCGACAAACTCGAAACGCTCGAGGCCCGGGTGCTCGAGGACCCCCGCCCCACCGTCATCAACCAGATCCACGCCATCAAACGCGAGCTGTTGCTGTTGCGACGTGAGGTCTGGCCGCTTCGCGAGGCGGTCAATCAGTTCCAGCGCGAACCGAGCGAACTGGTCAGCAACGCCACGCGGACGTTCCTCCGCGACGTGCACGACCACGCCGTGGCCGTCATCGAACTGATCGAGACCTACCGCGAGCTTGCCGGGGGGCTGGCCGAGACATACCTGTCCTCCGTCAGCGTGCGGATGAACCAGGTGATGAAGGTTCTGACGATCTTCGCCAGCATCTTCATCCCGCTGACGTTCCTGGCCGGCGTCTACGGGATGAACTTCAAGTACCTGCCCGAGTTGGAGTGGAAGTGGTCCTACCCGCTGTTCTGGGGCGTCTGCCTGGCCGTGGCGGGCGGGATGCTGGCGTGGTTCCGAAAGCAGAAGTGGCTTTAGAAAGGCTCCTCCATGAAAGCCGTGGTGTTCGAATCACCTCAGAAGCTCGCCATACGGGCTGACGCACCGGACCCGGTGTGCGGGCCGGGTGAGGTGATCGTGCGCGTCGCGCGGGTGGGGATCTGCGGCACGGACCTGCATATCTACCGCAACGAGTACATGTCCAGCTTCCCGATCATCCCGGGGCACGAGTTCTGCGGCCGGGTCGTCGAGGTCGGCCGCGACGTGCGCGACCTGCGCCAGGGTGACCGTGTGGCCGTCGATCCGAACCTCTACTGCAATGGCTGCTACTTCTGCCGGATGCGGATGCACAACCACTGCCTGAACTGGCAGGGCGTGGGCATCACGCGCGGGGGGGCGTTCGCCGAGTTCGTCACCGCCCCGTCCGCGGCCTGCTACAAGCTGCCCGACGACGTGACGGACGAGCAGGCCGCGCTGATCGAGCCGCTGTCGTGCGTCGTCCACGCCCTCGAGCGTCTGCGCGTCCATCCGGGCGACGAGACCTTGATCTACGGCGCGGGACCGATGGGCCTGATGCTCACGGCCGCGCTGCGGCACAGCGGCGCCTCGGCCGTGGTGGTGGTGGACAAGCAGGAGCAGCGATTGGCCCTGGCGGCGGACTTCGGCGCCAGCGCCATCGTCCTGGCCGATCAACCCCCCGAGGCGATCCGCAGGCACGCCCCGCACGGGTATGGCATTGTCATCGACGCCACGGGGGTGCCGGCGGTCATAGAACGCGCCTTCGATCACCTGCGGACGCGAGGACAATATCTCCAGTTCGGCGTCGCCGCCCGGCAGGCCCGCGTGACGATCAGCCCCTACGACGTCTTCCGCCACGACTGGACGATCCTCGGCTCGTTCGCCCTGTGCTACACCTTCGAGCAGGCCATCGCCTGGCTGCGCTCGGGGCTGCTCGACGCGGCGAAACTCGTCAGCGATCGAGGCGGGTTGTCCGACTTCCCCGGGCTTTTCGACCGCTTCGCCCGCGGCCAGACGCTCAAGGTGCACCTGATCCCATGACCTCCGAGCCCCACGACGCTCAACTCATGGACCAGGCGGTGGCGGCCATCCGCGCCGGCCGACTCGTCGGCATGCCCACCGAGACGGTCTATGGCCTGGCCGCCGACGCGATGAACGTCCTGGCTGTCGCCAGCGTGTTCGAGGTCAAGGCACGCCCCCATTTTGACCCGCTGATCGTCCACGTCGCGGACCGAAGTCAACTCGACACCGTCGCGGCCGAGGTGCCGGCCCCTGCCAAGAAGCTGATCGACAAGGCCTGGCCCGGGCCGGTGACAATCGTGGTGCCCAAGACGCCGGCCGTGCCGGACCTGGTCACCGCCGGCCTGTCCAGCGTCGCCGTCCGCATGCCCGATCATCCCGTGGCGTTGGAACTCATCCGCCGCTGCCAGACCCCCCTGGCCGCGCCGAGCGCCAACCGCTTCGGCCGGATCAGCCCCACCACGGCCGAGCACGTCCGCGCCGAGTTCGGCAGCACGGTCGACGTCGTCCTCGACGGCGGGCCATGCCGCACGGGCGTCGAGTCAACGGTGATCTCGTTCCTCGAGCCCACCCTGCCGCCGGTCATCCTCCGCCCCGGCGGGATGAGCCGCGAGGCCATCGAGGCGACCATAGGCCCGGTCTGGGACATCGATCAGGCCAGGCAGTCCGGCAGCGCATCGCGCGTCACCGATTCCAGGAACGGCGGTCTGGCGTCGCCGGGCATGACGATGCGTCACTACGCCCCTCGCACGCCGCTGCTTCGCATCGACCGGGGCGCCGAAGCCCCCGAGGGCGGGCGGGCGGGGCTTCTGGCCTTTGAAGGCGAGCCCGACGCCGCGTCGCGAGGTTTCGTCGCCTTCGAGGTGCTCTCCCCGCGCGGCGACCTGGCCGAGGCGGCCGCGAACCTCTTCGCCGCCCTGCGTCGGCTCGATGGCCTGGGCCTGGAGCTGATCGCCGCCGAGCCCGCGCCGCCGAGCGGCCTGGGCGTGGCGATCAACGACCGCCTCCACCGGGCGGGCGAGGAAGAAGAAGACGAGCCACTCTGAGAGTCGTTGGTTAGTTCGGGACGTTCTATCGCCGCTGGATCTGCTGCCGCTGCTCGAGCTTGGCCTCGCGTATCCGGCCGAGGAACTGGTCACACTCGAGGCGAAGGTTCGTCAGGCCCTGCGGGAAATCGTGCTGGGCCATGGGGGCGAGCCAGTCATTCTCCTCGACCAACCGCTCGATCCGCATCAGCCGCGTGCGGATCGCGATGACCGACCGCTCGATCTGGCTGATCTCACCGCTGGTCGACTGCAGGTATGTCGACAGCCCCTGGGTGATGCCCTGGGCGCTCTTGGCGTACTTGTCCCGCACGTCGGCCACCATGGCGCTGCGAGCGGCCGTGGTCTTGGCGCCGAAGTCACTGATCGACGTCCAACCCTCGAAACCCATGAGCTTGCCCACCTCATCGACGTCGGCGGCGATGCCCTGCGCGGCCCCCATGGCGATGGCCTCGTTGGAGGTCAGCGTCAGCAGCTTGCCCCGATCGAGGATCTGCGTCGGCGGCTCGGGGAAGCGCGATGAGTAGATCTCGCTCTGCGTCAGAGGTCCACGGACCAGCAGCGGCCGGCCCTGCGGGTCGCGCGAGAGGTAGAGCTCGACGTCGGGGTCGATCATCGCCTCGGAGATCAACGGGTCACGCCCCGCCAGCTCCAGGGCCGTGCGGGCCTTGGCCCGGAAGGCTGAGGCGAACTTCTCGCCCACGGCACCCGATCCGGCCAGGTCGGACATCTGCCCGTGATCGATGTTGACCACCAGGGCCGCGCCGATCGCCGAGCCCGGCATGATGTACAGGTGCTTGCACGAGAGGGAGAAGATTGCCGCGGCCGAGAAGGCCTCATCCTTGACCAGCACCACCAGCGGGATCGTCTGCTGGCTCTGCCAGGCCATCGAGGCGTCGAGCATCTCCATCAGCGTCGAGACCATCCCGCCCGGGCTCTTGATCGTAACCACCACGGCCGACGGGTTGAGCTCCGCCGCCTTGTCCAGACATAGCTGAAAGACCGGGGAGGTGATCTCGCTGCCGAAGTCGCCCTCGAGCGGGATCAGGAAGTACGTGCCCTTGCCCGGCTTGGATACCGCGGCCGCACCGGCCCCCCCCTGCTTCGTTGGTCCCCCACCATCTGCCCCAGGCGGAACGACATCGCCCGACTCAGCCGCCAAGTCGGCTTCGATACGCTCAACGTCTTGCACAGGGAACAGCCGCTCGACCTTGATCTTGCCGATCTGAACCTCAAACACGACGCGATAGTCATCCCGACTGACCAGCCGGCCTTCCTGCTGCGTGCCATCCTTAAGGATCAGCCGGTCAGCACATGCCGGCCCAGCCCAGAGCGTCGCCGTCACGAGCAGTACCAAGACCATCATCAGCCGCCCGCACGACGTAAGCTGAACTCGCGTAGGCATTTTCAACTCTTCCATCGCTGCGGCTGCCCCTCGGATCAACACACCACCATTATACGCGATATGCTTGGGAGCGAGTCCGCGAGCATCCCGCGATCCGTCCTCGTCCAACCTCCCTGGATGTCAAGATCGGCTGATCCTCGCTCGTAAGTTTGCCCCGCCTCGCGAGCTTCACGGAGTCAGGCGCATGAGCCCCACGTCCGAGTCGGTGATGAGCATCGGCGACCACCTGATGGACCTGCGCCGCCGGCTGATCCTAGGCCTGCTGGGGGTGGCCGTGACATCGAGCTTCACCCTCTGGTATGGGACGGAAATCTTCGGCTGGCTCTGCCACCCACTCCTTAAGATCCTGGTGGAAAAAGGCTTGCCGCCGCAGATCAACTTCTTCTCCGTCGGCGGTGCGTTCGGCGCTTATATGAAGATCAGCTTCGTCGGCGGGCTGGTCCTGGGCTCACCGTGGCTGATCTATCAGCTCTGGCAGTTCGTCTCGGCGGGCCTCTACGAGAGTGAACGACGGATCGTCCTGATCCTTGCACCCTTCAGCGCCGTGATGATGTTTCTGGGGCTGGCGTTCATGTACTGGGCGATGCTGCCGGTCTGCATCCGGTTCTTCGTCTACTTCGTGGACGAGTACCCGGCCGTCAACGCCCTGCTGCCGGGGGTGAGCCAGCAAGGGTCGATGGTCAACCTGGTGATCGAGGGCAACCAGTACATCGGCTTCGTGGCGTGGGTGACGCTGGGGGTGGTGGTGGGGTTTCAATTGCCGGTGCTGATGCTCATGGCCGGGTGGGCGAGGTTGCTCGACGCGGCCCTGCTGGCAAAGTACCGCAAATATTGCGTTTTCGCCTGCTTCTGCCTGGGCGCCGTGCTGACGCCGGCGGACCTGGTGAGCATGTTTGTCCTGTCGCTTCCGCTGTGGGCATTGTTCGAGTTCGGGCTGGTCCTGATGCGCGTCGCGAGCAAGGGCCAGGGCCCACTGCGCTGGCAGAGGCAACTCGTCGATCAGCGTGAACCGCCCGACGCCGGCGAACCCTGAGCCGGCGAAGGCAGCAGGTGATCGGGGCCCAGCGGGATGGGGATCGCATCGAGCGCAACGGCCGCGGACAGGTCGTAAGGCCCCACCGCTTCGCGGCGAAGCGCCGTCAGATACCCCCCGACGCCCAGCGCCAGGCCGATGTCCCGCGCGAGGCTTCGGATGTACGTCCCCTTGCCGCACGTCACGCGGATGTCCAGCCGCGGCCAGTCGTAGGCGAGCAGCTCGATGGCGTCGATCCGCACCGGTCGGGCGGGCAGCTCGACGGATTCGCCCTTGCGTGCCATGGCGTAGGACCGCCGCCCCTCGATCTTGATCGCGCTGTAAGCCGGCGGCCGCTGCATCACGTTGCCAACCCACGAGGCGAGAACAAGCTCAACAGACTCACGCGTCGGCGGCGCCGGCACTGTTACGGGCGTCAACGGCCCCTGTGCGTCGTCCGTGGCTGAGAACGCTGAAAGGTCCACCTCAGCCCGGTAGACCTTGGTCAACCCCATGATTGCCGGTACTGATCGCGTGGCCGGTCCCACGCAGCAGACCAGCACGCCCGACGCCAGCGGATCGAGCGTGCCGGCATGTCCAACCTTGAGCCGACGCCCCCCCCCTGCTGAGACCCCCATTCTGGCGGCCCGCCTGACGGTCCGCACGACGGCGAAGGAGCTGGGCCCGACGGGCTTGTCGACCACGAGCAGACCTGAGAGAGGTGGAAGCGTCATGCCGTCAGAAGGTTGGAGAAGTCAAGGCTTTCTTTACAGGCCACGATAAGATAATAGGATATGTCGCCCCGGGCTCAGCGTGGCCCGGCTACGGAGAGGTGTCCGAGTGGCCGAAGGAACGCGACTGGAAATCGCGTGTACGGGTAACCGTACCGTGGGTTCGAATCCCACCCTCTCCGCTT
>JADZCW010000263.1 GCA_020851395.1 Phycisphaeraceae bacterium | reverse complement strand
GAGATGCACATGGAGCGTCAGGACCAGAAAGCCAAACCCGCCGACCTCGACCGCGCCGCCGCCACCATCCGCGCCGAGCTAAAAAAGCAGGGCGTCCGCGAGGTCGCGGAATAGATGCAGACAATGCATTTACCACGGAGATCACGGAGGACATGGAGAAGACACAGAGAGAAACAATTTGAAATAAGACCCCTCTCTGTATTTCCTCCTCCGTGAACTCCGTGTCCTCCGTGGTGAAAACCGGAAAAAGAAATGCCCGACAGCGCCGTCACAACCCTGCTCTCCCCCGAGTTCGTCCGTCGGCTCGACCGGCTCGACGTCGTGTCGCGCCGCATCCTCGCCGGAAAGCTTCAGGGCGAACGCAGGTCCAAGCGGCGAGGCCAATCCGTCGAGTTCGCCGACTACCGCGGCTACGTCCCCGGCGACGACCTGCGCTTCATCGACTGGAACCTCTACGCCCGGCTCGACCGCCTGTTCCTTCGCCTGTTCATGGAGGAGGAAGACCTCTCGGTCAGCATCCTCCTGGACACCAGCGCCTCGATGAACTGGCCCACCCCCGAGATCGTCGCGCAGGCCTCTTCCGATCCCGAGGGCGAGTCCTCCGTCATCACAAAACTCGACTACGCCCGCCGCGTTGCCGCCGCCCTGGGCTACATCGGCCTGGTCCGCTACAACCGCGTCCACGTCTACCGCTTGTCAGGCGGCGTAGCGGATCGCCTGCTCAACCTCCGCGGCCGCCGGCCCATCCCGCAGCTTCTCGACTTCATCGCCGCTCCTGTCTCATCGCGGCCACCGTCCCCTAGCTCTTTAGCCCCAGCTCTGCGTCAGTTCGCCCTGGAGCAACCCCACAAGGGCGTGGTCATCCTCGTCTCCGATTTCCTGGACAAGTCCGACCTCGTCCCCGCCCTGCGTTACCTGGCCGGCGACCGTTACGACGTCTTCTGCCTCCAGGTCCTCTCCGAGTTCGAGCGCGACCCGCAGAAGGCCGGCATCGTCGGCGACCTTCGCCTGCTCGACGTCGAGGACGGCCAGGCCGTCGAGGTCACCATCACCCCCGAGCTTCTCCGCCGCTACCGCGAGACCCTCGACGCCTACTGCGACCACCTCCGCCAGCTCTGCCTCAAGCGTGACATGGTCTACCTTCTGACCGACACCGCCGTGCCCTTCGAGACCCTCGTCCTGCAATACCTCCGCCACCGTGGCCTGCTTGGGTGACCCCCGCGTATGTCCTTCCTCTCCCCCATCACGGGTCTGATCGCCGCTGGCATCACGGTGCCGCTCTTGGTCCTGCTCTACTTCCTCAAGCTCCGCCGTCGCCCCGCCGCGGTCAGCTCCACGCTCCTCTGGCGAAGGGCCGCCGAGGATTTGCAGGCCAACGCCCCGTTTCAGAAGCTCCGCCGCAACCTGCTGCTGCTGCTCCAGCTGATCATCCTGCTCGCCCTGGCGATCGCCCTGGCCCGCCCGATGCGCACCGGCCTTGCGCCTCAGGGCCAGCGGATGATCCTCGTCGTCGACCGCTCCGCCTCGATGAACGCAACCGACGGCTCACCCACGCGCCTTGACCAGGCCCGAACCTCCGCCCGTGAGCTTGTTGAAGCCTTCGATGGCCCCGGCGGCGTCATGGTCATCGCCGTCGGCCAGCACGCCCAGGTCATGACCCCCTTCACGACCGACCGCGCCCGCCTGCGAGCCGCCGTCGACGCCATCGCGCCGACCGATGAGGTTTCGGACCTGACCGACGTCGCCGCCCTGATCGCCCCCTACGTCCCGACCGGCGACAAGGCCGCTGATGCCGACCGTGCCGGCACGTTGATTTACCTGCTGAGCGACGGCCTGCTCAACGAAAAGCAGGTCGCCGCCACCTTCCCCGCCACCGACAGCTTCCGCTGGATCGCTCTGCCCCTCTCCGAAAGCCCGGCCGCTCCCGCGGCCGGGGCGGATTCACCCTTCCCCGCCAACGTCGCCGTGGTGAGCTTCTCTCTCCGCCGCAACGACGCACGCCCCGCCGAGACGCAGGTCCTCACCCGCCTGGCCAACTTCAGCGACGAGCCCGTCACGACTAACCTCGCCCTCCGCGTCGACGGCCGCACCCGCCACGCCCGCGCCCTGACCATCGCCGCCGGCCAGACCGAGTCGATCACCTTCGACCTGATTCTCTCGTCGTCCGCCCTGCTCGAGGTCTCTCACGATCACAATGACCTCCTGCCCGCCGACGATCGCGCCGCCCTGGTGGTCCCCCCGCCGCGCCGTTTGTCGGTGGCCCTCGTCGGCCAGGGCAACGCCTTCCTCCAAAAAGCCATCGAGGCCGTCGGCGTCCGCCAGCTCGTCCAGATGACGCCGCAGCGCTACGAATCCGTCACCCCCTCGTCGCTCGCCCGTCGCGCCGGCGGCGGCGTGGACGAGGGCTATGACCTCCTGGTCTTCGACGGTTACTCCCCCCAGGCCGTCCCCCCCGTCACGAGCCTCTACTTCGCCGCCGTCCCGCCCGCCCCTCGCCTGAACCTCCGCGGCACGATCGACAGCACCACGCAACCCGCCCGCCGCCGCGTCGAGCCCATCCTCACCTGGTCGCGTGATCATCCGCTCTTGCGTTACGTCGCCCTCGACGACGTCCTCCTGCTCGACCCCGGCCGGCTCGAACTTCCCGACGGCGCCGTGGTGCTCGCCACCGCCGCCGGCGGCCCGGTCATGGCCGCGCTGCCCATCGACGACCGCCTGCACGTCATGGCCAGCTTCTCGCCGCTCCAATCCAATTGGCCCATCCAGATCAGCTTCGCCGTCTTCATGGACAACGCCGTGCGCTATCTCGGCCTCGGTGGTCAAGAGGAAGCCGCCCTCGCCTGCGCCCCCGGCCAGACGCTGACCATCCCCGTCGATCCCTCCTCGCTCCCCAGCGGCGCGACGCTCACCTACAAGGCCGGCCGCGAGACGATCTCCTCCATGCCCCAGCCCGGCCGTCTGCTCGTCGGCCCCGCCGAGCGCGTCGGCCTCTACCACGCCACGCCCGAGCTACCCGAGCCCTGGTCCACCCTGGCCGTCAATCTCCTGGATCCTGTCGAGAGCGACCTCCGCCCCCGCGCCGCCGGCCTCGTGCGTCACGATGCCGCTCCCTCACCCGCCCCCCCCACCTCCACCGCCGCCGCGCCGATGGACCTGGCCACCCACGCCGCCGCCTCAAGCGTCCAGCAGGAGATCTGGCGCTGGTTCGCCGCCGCGGCACTCCTGGTCCTCGTCGCCGAGTGGCTCTGGTACCTCCGCCGCCTGCACGTCTGATTCCCCCGCTCACACACCCAACAAAAAAAACCCTCGCCATGGCCAGGGTTCGAAGTCTCGTCATTCATGCGGCGACGACGGACCAGCTTCTCACGCCTTCGTGTGCCCGCCGTCGAAGCACCCGACAAACTCGATCTGCACCTGCTCGACCTTGAATCCCAACTTGGCCTCGAGCTCCGCCAGCAATTCACTCGGGATGCGATCCAGTAGCCGCTGGCTCAGCTCGTCAGGCACGTCGATCACCGCCCCCGTCTGCTGGCAGCGCAGGTGCAGGTGGTTGTCCACCGTCGCGTCGTAGCGGGCCGACCCCGTCCCGCGCTTGCCGTTGGATGTCGACGCGATCCGCATCGCCAGCCCCACCTCACAGAAGGCCTCGAGCGTGTTGTACACCGTCGCCAGGCTCAGCCCAGGCGTCCGTGGGCTGACCATCCGAAACAGCTCGTCCGCCGTCGGATGCTCCTTGGTCGCCGCCAGCGCCTCGTAGATCGCCTGCCGCTGCCGCGTGTGACGCAACCCGTGACGGGTGAACACGCCGCGCGCCGTCATCGGGCCTGTCGTGTGGCTGTCAGGGTGTGAGTTGCGATTAGATCCAATCATCGTGACGCATGCCCTTAGGACCGTACCCCAGTCAAATCACTATCTTACGCCGCCGCACCCCACATAGGATCCCGGCACCAACCCCCGGAAAATATAGGGGCCAAACCGCCCACCGTCATCTTTCCACCGCTTTTTTTTCCAGAAAAACCAGACATCGCCCTGACCGATGCTTCGTAGTTGAAAGTCCTTTGAGGCAAGCCGCGCATGGCGTGCCTGCCCCTGCCTTCCCACCTCGCCGGCCCAATTGCCCCTGCTCAACCCCCGCCTTACGATCGAGCCCATGCCTCGCCCCACGCCAGGTTCATCCGTTGGCGCTGACCCCGGTCGCACGGTGGATTCACCCCCCGTCTCCACGCCCGACCACGCCTTCCTCGCCGCCCAGCTCCGACGGACCTTCGGCCCGCGCGTCCTGGCGCGCAACGGCCAGCTCTCCGGATGTTTCCGCCTGGATTTCAAGGAAAAGCTCTTCAAACGCGACTACCGCGACCCCGTCTTGGTCGCCCGCCTCGGTAGCGCCGGCCCCCGTGGCCGCCTCGCCGCCAGCCGCGGCCGCCACGCCAGCGCCGCCACCGACTGCCTGGCCGCCACGCTCAACCCCCTCGTCGCCCAGGCCGCCGAGCCCCTGTTCTTCCTCGACGACTTCCGCCCCCCGGAAGGTATTGACGGCTCGACCTTCCCCACCTTCCTCCAAGCCCTCGCCGACGCCTGTCAGTCCGCCGGCTGCGCCCTGCTTGGCGGCCGCCGCGGTTCGGCGGATTCAACGAATTCCAGCTCATACGACGTCACCGGCTTCGCCGTCGGCGTCTGCGAGCTCTCCCGCGCCGTCACCCCGCACCGCTGCCAACCCGACGACGTCGTCCTCGCCCTGGGCTCGCCCGCGCTCCCCCCGGAAGTGTTCGACCGCGCGATGCAACTTCTCCGCGACGCAGGCATCGACCTCGAATCGCCGCACCCCGACGTCGACGCCCAGCGCCCGCTCATCGACGTCCTGCTCGCTCCCGCGCCCGTCTACGCCAAGCCCATCCTCGCCATCCTCCGCCGGTACCGCGTCAAGAAGCCTGTCGCCGCCATGTCCGTCGTGAGCGAAACGGGCCTCTACCCCTGCGTCGAATCGCTCCTGCCCGACGGGCTGCGTTTCGAACCGCTCGCCCTCGCCTGGCCGATCACTCCGGTCGAGCGATTGCTGATCAATCTCGAAAAAATCACGCCCCAGCAGGCCGTTTCCCGCTGGCCTTTGGGCGCGGGGATGGTCATAATCGTCCGCCCGCACTTCGCGGACTCCATCCTCACTCAGCTTCGTCGTCTGCGTCAGCCCGCCTGGAGCATCGGCCGGATCG
>JADZCW010000262.1 GCA_020851395.1 Phycisphaeraceae bacterium | reverse complement strand
GCGGATTTCGGCGGTGCGCTTTTCAAGAGATGGGGTTATTGGGGCGTCAAGGCATCCCCATAGCAGGCCGCATTGACGGAGGCGGCATCGAGTCGCAGGTAGCGCCCCTGCCAGTCTGCTCTAGACACTGTGGCCGAGATTCTGGCGGACTGTCGCCAAGTCAGCGCCGGTGATCACGCCGTCGGCGTCCAGGTCGGTGTTGCGGTCGAACTGGCTGTCCCCGAAGGCCTCCCCGAGGGACTGGCGGACCAGGTCCATGTCGGTGATGTCCACCACGCCGTCGCCGTTGACGTCGCCGGCCAGGCGGTGGAAGTCGAGTTCCCAATCGCCGCCGGGTACGCCGTCGTGGTCGCCGTCGAGGGCGCTGCCCGCGAGGTCGGCGATCAGACCGGCGTCCAGACGCAGGCGGAAGTGACCGTCGGGCAGCGATCCTGCGGGCGGGATGACGAAGTTGATGCGGAGCGTGCTGGTGGTGATCGCGTACTGGAACTGGCCGACCGCGAGCGACACGGATACTGCTGAGCCAAGGTCGAGCCGTTCAAGCGTGATGGCCTGGGCGATCTGGCTGCCGGCGATCAGGGCCGGCACGTTGGTCGGCTCGCTGAAGCGGATGGTCAGGGTGTCGACGTTGGAGCGTTGCGTCAGGCCGTCCTGGAGGGTCGAGAGCAGAACGGTCGGGGCGGGATCGTGGCCGCCGGGGAAAACGATCCGCCGGCCCATCGCCCACTGAACGATCAGAAGATCCGCGGCGGTGACGACGCCGCTGCGGTTCAGGTCGGCATTGGGGTTGAACTGCGGGGCGCCGGTGGCTTCACCTAGGCTCTGGCGGACAAGTTCACGATCGGCGTCGTCGACGATCGCGTCACCGTTGACGTCGCCGCGCAGGGCGTGGAAGGTCAGGGTGTAATCGCCGGCGGGCGTGCCATCGCTGTCGCCGTCGAGGCGGTTGCCGTCGGCGTCGAGCAGCAGGTCGTCGCTGATCCGCAGGACGTAGAGGCCGTCGCCGAGCGTCGGGGCGTAAGGAATCGAGGGGATGTAGTGCCAGGTCAGCTCGAACGTCTGTTGGTTGTAGTTGAACTCGGAGGCCTTGAGCTGGACGATCCTGTCGCGGTCGGCGTCGACGTTGCGCCCGAGGTCGACGAGGCTGACGACCTGGAGGATTCGGCCGTCGGCCACGAGGTCGCCGATGTTTGTCGCCTCGCTGAAGCGGATGACGATGCGGTTGATGTAAGAGCGCTGGACGAGGCCGTCCTGAATGATCGCGGCGATGACGGTGGGCGGCACGCCGTCGTTGGTGTCGGGCGTGCTCGGGGGCAGGACGCGCCGGCCCAGGGCGGACAGGACGGCGCCCAGGTCGACGGCGGTGATCACGCCGCTGCGGTCCGTGTCCGCATTGCCGGCGGAAGTGGCGCCATCGACGACCTCGCCCAGGGCGGAGCGGACGATCTCGACGTCGGCGTCGTCGACGCGGGCGTCGCCGTTGACGTCGCCGTGGAGGCGGTGGAAGGTCAGGACGGGGTCATTGGCCGACAGGCCGTTGCCGGCCAAGTCGGTGACGAGGGTGGGGCTCAGGCGCAGCTCGTAATAGCCGTTGGACAGCGAGGACGTGCCGCCAGCGAAGGCGTCGAGCGACCAGGTGAGGGTGAAAGTGACGGGGTCGTAGTGGAACTGGTTGGGCGCCAGAGCGATGGGGGTGTCAATATCGTCATCGGCGTGCAGGCCGCGGTTGACCAGTGTCACCGCGGACGTGATCTGACCGGTGGCAATCAGACTGGCCAGGTTCATCGCCTCGGAGAAACGGAGGGAGAAGGTGTCGACGTAAGATCGCTGGACGAGGGCCGGATCGCCGACGACGGCGGCCACGACAGTCGGGGGCGTGTGGTCGCTGCCGGGCACGCCGACGGTCAGATCGGCGATGGTCGCCTGGCCGGCGTGCGGGGCGAAGGTCAGCAGGTCGAGGTAGAGGTCGAAGACGGCGCCGTCGGGCAGCGCGGAGAGGTCGATCTCGATCGACAGCGGCTGGCCAAGGTCGGCGGTCTGGCCGGAGCGGGCGAGGCCGGCAACGGTGACGGCGGGACCGAAGTAAACGCGGCCGTCGGCCTGGACGCTCAGCAAGGCGTCGGAACCGCCGAGGCCTGTGCCGGGAAGCATCGGCAGGCCGGTGCCAGCGTCGAGCAGGGCCAGCTCGAAGGCGTCGGGGGCGTTGTCGTCGTTGGCGCTCAGATCGCTGAGGTTCAGCGTCAGACGGAGCTTGGTGCCGGTCGAGCTGATGGTGTAACTGCGCCGTAGGCTGGGCATGGTGTCGCCGGACTCGGTCAGGGTCAGGAGGTTCGAGGCCACGGTGGCGTCACCGCGGGTTGTCCAGTCGCCGGTCCAGTCGGTGGATTGAACGTTGAAAAGGCCGACATCGTTGCTGAACAAGCTGGCGGCGGTGTTGGCGACCGGGCCGAAGAGGTGGTCCCAGAGGCCACGCAGCGAATCGCTCCAGAGGGCGGCGGCGGTGATGGGCTGCGTGGCCGGGGCGACGGCCAGGGATTGACCGCTGCCGCTGGCAGACTGGCTTGCCGCGGAGGCCTGCTGGGCGTCGATGGTCAGGGTGTAGGTGGAGCTGTAGCCCGTCGTGCCGGCGGGGGCAACCTTGATGTAATAAGTGCCGGCGGCACGACCGGTCAGGGGCAGGGCGCCCAGGGCGTTGCCGACGGTGATCTGCTGGATGAGGTTGCCCAGGTCGTCGTATAGACCAAGGGTGAGGCTGGGCTCTGCGCCGACGCGGGCAATGCGCAGGGCGTCGGCCGTGCCGGCGGCGGCGGGCAGATCGAAGCGGAACCAGTCGGCGTCGGACGGGCCGTCGAGCGTGTGGGCGGCCGTGGTGGCTTGGCCGTCGGTGAGCGTGACGTCGGCGGCGTCGGCAAACTGGTCGTCGGGCTCGAAGGCGTCGGGGCCGGGCAGGCGGATCAGGCCGACGGTGGCGAGGTTGTCGCTCTCGGCCGCCTCGGGCACGGCGTGGTCGGCGTCGACGACGACGCTCAGAACGTAGAAGCCCGGGGCGACGGCGGAGAGGTCGAGCGTGCGCTGGTCGGAGATCGAGGCGGCGGCGGCCAGGGAGCTTACGGCGATCGGGCCGGTGAGGAAGAAGCCGTCGTCCGGATCGGTCAGCTCGTCAGGACGCAGGACGTAACGGAAGCTAAAGGCGCCGGCGGCTTGGTCACCGAGGTTGGCCAGGGTGGCGGTGACGTCGAGCGTGTCGCCCTGGAGCAGCGAGGAGGCGGTGACGAGATTGATGGCGACGAGGTTCACGCCGACGACCTCGGGGGCGTGGATGGCCAGGGCATAGTCGCCGTGGGTGAGGAAGCCGGTGTTCTCGACGACCAGGATGTAGGGGCCGGCGGGCAGGCCGTCGAGGCTGAGGCGGGCCACGCCTGAGCCGTCGGTGTCGGCCGCGGCGACGAGGTCGAAGGTGGGCAGGTAGAGGCTCAGGCGTGCCGTGACCGTCGGGTCGGCCATGGAGAGCTCGATGAAGTCAGCCGAGGTGCCGGCGGCGCCGAGGCGGAGAGTGGTGACATCGACGTCGCGGAAGCTGTGGAGCGTCAGGCCGGGGATGGACAGGTCGCCGTGGACGAGGCCGAGGTCGACCTGGCCCTGGGCGGCCTCGACGGCTTCATGGGCGTCGGGCGTGGCCGCCAAGAGGACCGTTTGGAAGCTGAGGTTGTCGTTCTCGTTGAGCTCGGAGACATCGGCGCTGGAATCGACAGTGACGCCGAAGTAGACGAACTGGTCCAGGGGCATGTCCGGGACGGTGAAGGTCAGGGTGATTTCCTGGGTCTGACCCGCGGCCAGGAGGCCGACGCGGCGGGCCGCGCTTAGGTCATGGATCACGCCGCCGATGGACATCGAGGGTGCGACGTCGAAGCCCGTCGCGTCGACCGAGCCGTTGTTGGATAGCAGGACGCGGGCGGTCATGGTCGAACCGGGCAGGAAGTCGGGGGCGACGGTCACGCCCTGGATCGTCAGATTCACGCCGGTGCGCTCGGCGCTGTGGAGGTTGAGCGTGTAGTAGAACGGCGTGTCGTCGAGGGTGCGGACGCGGAGGTAATAGCGGCCGGGGGCGAGGCCCTCGAGGTCGAGGCGGTCCGCGCCGTTACCCGTGGTGGACAGGGCTGCGTCGTTGTCCAGGACGCGGTTCTCGAGCTTGTCGTCGAGAATGATCCAGGCGTGGCCGGCGCCGTCGGTCCGCTGGACGAGGATGTAGTTGTCGGCCGTGCCGGTCTCGAGCAGATCGAACTTGAACCAGTCGCTGTCGGCGTAGCTGGCGATGTTCAGGTCCTCGACGACGCGTGTGGCGATCATGCCGCCGAGGTCGCGGGCGAAGTCGCCGGTCTCGTTGGATTCGTAGGCGTCGGCGGGCAGGGCGACGACCAGGGGCAGCAGGGTCTCGTTGTCGGCTTTGCTGTCCTCGGCCACTTCCTGTCGGCGATCGGCGACGATGCCGACGTAGACTCGTCCGGTGACGGAGGCGGGGATGGTGACGGTGAGCGTCTGCTGCCAGGCGCTGCCGGGGGCCAGGGCGGGGATATTGAGGACGGGCAGGAGGCTGGCGTCGTTGTCGTCGAGGATGGCGTCACGGCTCAGGACCAGGCGGGCCTGGGTGGCCGGGGCGGCGGCGCCGCCGTTGCGGATGAGGACGGTGGCGGTGAGCGTGCCGCCGGCCTCGACGATCTGGTTCGCCAGGTCAAGATCGACGGCCAGGGCGGGCAGCGCCGTCGTGGGGGTGGTGAGGGTGAGGCTGTAGCCCATGCCGTCGGCGGGGCCGCCGCGGGCAATGAGGTAGTAGAGGCCGGCGGGCAGATCAGTGAGGTCGATTGTGCCGCTGCCGTCGCTGGTCACGGTCAGCGTGCGGAGCGTGCCGCCCTGGGCGTCCTGGAGCAGGACGGCAAAGGCGTTGTCGCCGACGGCCACGCCGGGCGTCCAGGTGACGGCGACGTTGTGGTCGGCCGCGGCGGGGGTGAGCAGGCGGAAGCTGTAGTAGTCCGCGTCGTCGGCGTCGTGGAGGGTGACGGCGGAGACGACGGCCGAACCGTTGACCAGGCCCAGGTCGGCGGCCGAGTCGTAGCCGTTGTTGGGCTCAAGGTTGTCGCCGGGGAAGAGGGAGTCCAGCGAGGAACTACCGGTGATGTTGACCTGGCTCTTCCAGCCGGACCAGGTGAAGGGCGAGCCCAGGAGGTTGTCGGTGCTGAAGAGCTGGAAGGACCAGAGGTCGGCCTTGACCAGCTCGAAGGCGACCTGGCCCTCGATCTTGCCGCCGATTTTGAAGGGGAAGGACCAGCCGCTGGAGGGATCGATGTCGAACTTGCCGCTGCCGTAGTCGTAGGTGAGCTTGATGTCGAGCTGGGCGGCGCCGGAGATAGCGATCTCGCCGGTGACGCCGGCCACGCCCAGGAGTACCTTGCCGGAGATGTTGCCCTTGCCGGTCAGGCCGAAGGCGCCGGTGACGCTGCCGCCGGTCATGGTCAGCAGGCCGCCGACGGGCGAGACGTTGAGCTTGAAGCTCAAGGAGGGCTCGACCTCGATGGCGGCGCCGACGGTCACGCCGACCCACGGGCCGATCTGGGCCAGGATCGTCGAGATCGAGATCAGCGGGAAGGTCTTCTTGAAGGTGACGGCGAAGGTGAACCCGCCGGAGAGGTCCTCGATGGTCAGGTCCTTCTTGATCGTCAGATCGCTCCACTCGTAGCTGAGCTCGGTAACCAGGGCGGGGCTGGTGGACATGGCGCGTTCGACATCGTCGTAGTCCTTGGGGATCAGGCCCTCGCGGTTGGTGACGCCGAAGTTGTTGCGCTCGTAGCCGGGGCGGTTGCGCTGGTAGACGGTCCCGGGCGGGAGGTTGGAGTAGCTCTCGTCGCCGCCGGTCAGCTCCTGCAGGGCCTTGTCGGCGCTGTTGAACTGGTTCTCGAGGTAGCCGGGGCTGGAGGGGCCCGTCGAGCCGGTCTGGTAGAGGTTCTTGACGCCGCGGAAGGCGTTGGTGAGGTTGGTGGAGATCAGCTCGGTGAGTTGGGCGGTGGAGAGGGTGCCGCTCTTGGGCATGGGCAGGCGGATGGCGAATTCCTTGCCCAGGAGATTGCCGACCAGAGCCGGGCCGATGCGCTGCTCGGTGGTGACGCCGGCGAGGTCGAAGTTGAAGGAATAGAAGTAGCCCAGGGCGGCCTGGATGGGCCGGCCGCCGATCAGCGGTACGCTCTGGGGCACGGTCAGGTCGATGCCGGGGGCGAGGGTCTGGGTGACGATCTGGTAGAAGCCGGCGCCGGCGTTGTTGAACTGGATGGCGACGCGGACGGGGTCGTTGGCGCCGGTGTGTTTCTTGGGGTTGACCCAGTCGGGGGGAAGGAGGACGTCGATGGTGAACTCGAGATGGTCGGTCTGGTCGTTCCGGTAGACGTAATCGACGAGCATCGGGGTGTCTACTTCGAGCTTGCCTACGTCGTAGACGAAGGACCAATAGCCGCCACCGTGATCGGACAGGGCGATGTCCTTGTCGCCGATCTTGACGTGGACTTCCTTGACGGCGACGTCGGGGTTGACCAGATCGTCGGCGGCACGGATGCGGAAGGTGTTGAGCAACTCGACGCCGACGAGGTACTGACCGAAGACGTTCTTGGCCGGGTCGCCGTCGAACTCGGCGGTGACGCCGAGGGGCGGGATCTCGAAAGTCAGGAGGTTGTTGGTCTCGTCGGCCTCGTCCTTGATGGCGTCGCCGTAGTCGATTTTGACGACGTAGAGGAGTCCCTCGTCGGCGAGGAGTTCGCGGCCGAGCGGAACCTTGAGGGTGTGCCGGCGAATGGTCAGGTCGTCGCCGGAGATGGTGGCGGTGAAGAAGGGAGTAAGGAGGTTGGAGGGATCGGTGCCGATGTAGGACTGGAAGACGGCGATGAGGAAGGGGCGGTCTGGTTCACGGCCGTTGATGTCGTAGGTGATCTCAAGGGCGTCGGGCGTTGCGGGCGAGTCGTCCAGGAGCTTGACGGCCACGCCGATCAGGTCGGGCGGGGCTTCGGGGCCGGAGGCGATGCCGGAGGGGAGCTTGCCGGTACCGATCTTGGCCACGAGGATGTTGCCGTCACCGAGGTCCTTGCGAGCGCGGTCGAACTGCTCGTAGAGGGTTGAGGCGTTGATGGCGCTGAGGTTCAGCGGATGGGGGTTGACGTAGCCCTGGAAAATCGCGTCACGGCTGGCGAAAAACTCGGCCGGTGTCTTACCCAGGATCAGAGCGATGTACTCCTCGAGGGAGCGATCGATGTAGTTCTGCCAGCCCTCTGGGAAATAGGCGTTCATGAGGTCCAGGGCAGCGCGGATCTTGGTCAGGTCGTAGACGACGACGGCGTTCAATCCCTTGTAGGTGGCGAAGAGGTAGCGGTTGTAGGGGTCGATCGTCAGCTCGTCGGGCCAGGAGAACGGGGCCATCGAGGTGGCGGCGATGAAGTGCGCCTTGGTCTTGTCGAAGGGGTGGACGACGATGCCGATGTTGCCGCCCATGCCGTTGAACGGGTCGCGGGCTGGGTTGCCCTGGGAGTAGGTGTTGTTGAAAAGGACGAAGGCGTAGTCGCCCTGACGGTCGAAGGTGATAGCCTCGGCGTTGTTGATGTCGAACAGACCCTTCCAGATGTCGGCGAGTTTGGCCGAACCCATCTGCCAGGAGGTGGGGAAAGTCGGCTCCTCGCCGCGGAGGTTGGTGGCCAGGCGGAGCTGGTAGGTCTGGCGGGTGGTGTCGATGACGGTGTAGCCGAAGACCTCGCTGCCGCGGACGGCCACGGCGACAAAGGGCTTGTCGGCGATGGGCGAACGGGTGACGCCGAAGGGCTTCTGCAGGCCACCGAGGACGCCGACGGTCTTGCCCTGGGCGACGTCCCAGATAAAGACGTAGCCGGCCGGGGCGTGGTCGTCGGCGCCGGACCAGGAACCCAGGCCGGGGCTGGCGATGTAGATGTACTGGCCATTGGGCGAGAAATCCACGCCGGTCAGGCCGGTCACGGGCACGTCCAGGGCGACGTCGAAGACCGAGGCCCGGCTGTCGGTAAAGCTGAAGATGAAGATCTTGCCGCTGGTGCGGTCGGTGGCCACGCCGAAGGGCAGGGTCGGGTGCAGGGCGATGTAGTTCGGATGGCCCCAGACCGGCTCGTCGGGCACGCCCGGGGTGCTGCCGGCGGCGATGCGCTGCAGGCCCGGCGTGTTGGGATTCATGTCCAGCTCGCGCAGGCCGATGGTGTCGATGACGGAGATGGTGCCGTCGCCGGTGTTGGTCACGAAGGCCAGGAGGCCGTCGGGTGACACGGCCACGTCGGTGGGGTTCTTGCCCACGGGGATGCGGGCGACGACGCCGTTGGCGTACTCGGCGTTGCCGGCATACCGCGGATCGATGACGGTCAGGGTCTCGCCGCCGTTGTCGCCGTAGGCGTTGCCCTGGTTGACGACGTAGATGTAGTACGGCGCCTTGGTCGGACGGAGGCTCTGGACGGTGCCGCCGGTGCTCATCACGGTCCTGGTCTGCCAGCCGCCGCCGGGCTCCTGGACGTACTCAGTGACGAGCTTGTTGACCTTGACGTAGCCGCCGCCGACGGGCACGGAGGCCGGAGGCTTGATGAGGATGTAATCGACGCCGACCTCGACGATCTCGGCCCGGTAGACAGTCTGGCTGCCCTTGAGCTGGGCGAACTCGGCCAAGCGGTTGAGCTTGCTGTCGGGAATGGGCTGGTCGGTCGAGCCGGGGCCGGCGACCTGGACCTCGAGGAATTGCGGGCCGGTGGCGTCGAAATACTCGACGGTGATGCGGTGCCGGCCGGCCTCGAGCGCGATGCTCCCCGAGGCGAGTTTGATGTCGTGCAGGCCGTCGTTGTCAACCACCAGGCGCTGACCGACGTAAAGCCGGCTGCCCTCGTCGGAGCGCAGGTGGAAGGTGTAAGTGCCCTCGGTGGATGCCTCGTAGTAGCCGGTGAAGACGATGGCGAAGTGGTCGCCTCGTTTAGCGATCGAGAGGTCGAAGTTCTCCGTGACGCCGATGGCCACGGGCGTGAGGTGCTCGAAGTCGGGCAGGCTGGACCAGACGCCTTCGTAGTAGCGGTAGCCTAGACCCTCGATCAGGGCGGCCGGATCGTCGTCGGCCGGGCGGATGGGTTCTTCGCTCTCGACGGGCAACGAGGCGGGCCGGATCAGCGGGGCCTGCTCGTCCGAGATGACCACCTCGAACAAGTCGAGCCGTCCGACTTCAAAGCCCGTCCCGTAGATCTTCAGGCGCGGCTCATCGGGCGTATAGACAACCTCCGTGCGGGTGATCTTGACGGTGCGATCGCCGGCGGTGGGCGTCTCGATGTCCACGACGACGGGCACGGACGGGTCGGCGTGCGTCAGGTCCAGCGTGCGGACGGTCATGGTGCCGTCGACGGCCACGCGTGCGACCTTCATGACGTCCACGGCCGGCCGCAGCGGGATCCAGAAGTCGAAGAACAGGCCAGGGGCGGAGAAGTAGGGCTGGCCGTTCTTGGGATCGACGTAGATCTCGGTGCGGGTGGCCTTGGCGGCCTGGACGGTCGAGGCAACGCCGGCGGCCATGGTGAAGGGGACGATGCCCAGCGGGGCCTCGGCCAGCAGGAGTATGCCTTCCCAGGTCGGGCTGGGATTGGGTGGCGAAGTCGTCCGAGCGATGCCGTCGGCGCCGACGACCATACGGTCGATGATCTCCCAGCCGTCAGCGAGCGTGCCGTCGTCACGGAGGTATTTTCCCGGGCGGAATATGATCAGGACGTCGCCGGGCTGCGAACCGGACGGGGCGGGGGCGGAGATGGCCAGGCCGGTCGAGGCAACCTGGCCGCCCATGTCGAGCCTGAACGCGCCGGCGAAGGTGAACTCGCCCGGCAGGCCCATGGGCAATTGGGCCTGGCTGAGCGTGGTCAGGGAGACCGTGGTGCCGACGGGCAGAGCGCCGGCGGCAACGGCGGCGGCGTAGCCCTGAGCGTTGGAGACAATCGCGCCGTCGGCCCCAACCTGGCCGGCGCCGACGTGCGGCGGGATCACGGTGATGGGCACAATGGCGCTGCGGCCGCCGTGGATGATTGTCACGGCCGAGACACCGGGAGCCAGGGCCCTCAGCAGGCCGTCAGACGTGACCGACAGGATCGACGTATCCATCACGAAGTAGAGGGTCCCGTCGGCCGCGTTGGAGCGATTGACCACGGTGCCGTCGGCCAGCAGCTCTCGGACGACCAGTTGCCGCGTGCCGGCGGGGGCCAGGGTGTAGCTGGTGGGGAAGAACTCGAGCGCCGGCAACGCGGGCAGCGAGCCGGCTGAGCCGACGAGGATCGGCGTGGCGGCGACGAGGTTGTCCACCGTGGCGGTCAGGATGGAATATCCGACGGACTGAGCCCAGACCGAGCCGGTGCTTGAGACCAGAGCAGCGGTGGGGTTGGACGAGTTGAAGACAACCAGACGAGCCGGTAGCTGTTCGGTGGCGCCGTCGGCGTAGGTGGCGATGACCTGCAGGTCCAGCACGCTACCGGGAGCCAGGACAGGGTCCTTGGGCAGGAGCTGGATGCTGGAGATGGCCACGGCGGCGAGGCTGACGTCGACGCTCGCCCAATCGGAGGCGAGGCTGCCGTCGAAGGCGGCGAACTCGAAACCGGCGTCGCCGACGTAGCCCAGGTCGGCGGCGAACAGGACGGTATGACCATCCCCGGCGAGTACGGCTGAACCGTGGCGGACGTTGCGCAGGACCAGGTCGAGCACGCCGGCCTGGAGGTCGCTGACCAAGGGCAGCAGGTCGATGCGGAGGACCTGGCCCTCCCTACCGTTGAGCGACGTGGGCGTGACGATCGGGGCGGTGTTGATCTCCACGCCGGTGTTGGCCTGGAGGACGAGCCAGTCGGCCGCGTCGATCAGGCCGTTGCGGTCGGCGTCGGCGGTGGGCTGATAACCGGGCTGGCCGGAGGACGTGCCCAGGGCGGCGTCGAGGATCGCGGCGTCGAGGCCGTCGACCGTACCGTCGGCATTGGCGTCGGCGGCGAGGTAGAGATCGAGGGTGAAGTCGCCCGCTGACTGGTCGTTCGAGGCTCGCGTCTCGAGAACATACAGGCCGGGCTGATCGAAGGTGAACAGGGCCAGGCTGTGCGAGGCGTCGGCGTCGGTGAGGCCGGCCGCGAGGCCGTCGATGACCGGGACGGCCAGGCCAAGGCCCGCCAGGCCGCGGAGCTCGACGCCCAGGGTGACGCGGCCGTCGGCCGAGGAGGCCAACTCGCTGGGGGTGATGCGGATAGCCCAGCGCTCGACCTGGCTGGCGGCGACGTGGCCGGCATGGAGCGGGCCGAGGAACTCGCCGGCCGAGCCGAGGACCTGCTGGATCAGGTCGCTGCCGACGAGTCGGCCGTCGGCGTCGTAGTGCAGGACGAGGCTGGACGAGCCGATGGGAGTGACGACGGCCGAGAGGCGACGGTCCGGGCCGGCGTAGGCATAGGCGTATGCCCGGCCGGACTGAAGCTCGATCGCCAGCGTGAGTTGGCCGTCGACATAGCTATAGACGACGTGCTGGCCGGCGGGGCCGAGCAGGTCGGTCACGCGACCCTGGGCGTCGCGGCGGATCTCGACGCGAGCGCCGTCGGGACCGATCACGGCGCCGTCGTCGACGAGGAAGTGGACGCCGACGCTGCTGGTGATGCGACGCAGGCCCTGGTCAGTGCGGTAGTCATAGGTGACGCCGGCGGCCGAGACGAGAGTGTAGTCGAATCCGCCGAAGCGGCCGGCGGCGGGATTGTAGGCCAGGCCGGTGCCAATCTCGTAGAAGCCGCCGTCGACTTGCTCGAGCAGCGTGTCGGCGCTGCGGAGCTGCCAGGTCACGCTGGAGTCGGCCTGCCAGGCAGGGGTGAAGAGATCCTTGCCGGCGAGCGTCAGGCGCGTGGGCGTGAAGGTGAAGCCCGCCCGCGTGCCGTCGGGGAGGTTGAGGTAGACGCGCGAGCCGGCCCGCAGGGCGGGCAGCAGCCCGATGGCCTCTAGGCCGGTGGGCTCGAGGTCGGTGGTGAATCGCGGCTCGAAGCCGGAGAGCTGCCAGCCGTCGCCGAGCAGGCCGGCGGTGGCGTGGTCGTAGCCCTGATAGACGCGGGCGAAGTCGAGCGTGAAGCCACCGAGCGTGACGGACAGGTCGGTGGCGAACTGCACGACGTTGCCGGGCTTGTTCGCGGCATTGACGGCGATGACGCGTTCGACCGCGGTGGACCGGCCGGCCATGTCGGTGGCGGATAGCCGCAGCAAGTAGGCGCCGTCGGCCAGCAGCGAGGGATCGATCGTCGCAAGCGTTTGGCCGTCGACGGGGGATGTGCCGGAGGCCAGCGTCGTCCAGTCGTTGCTGCCGAGTGGGGTGATCTCGAGGGTGAAGCTGTCAAGGTTGTCGTCGAGCACACGGGCGATGACGATCGCGGCGGCCGAGAGCGAGGCACCGGCCGGCGGGGCGAGCAGCTCGACCACCGGAGCGGCGGCGTCGGAGGGGTCACGGACCTTGAGGTCGGCCGCTGCCAAGCCGATCACGCGATCGACATCGGTGGCCCGGGCGGTGACCTGATAATGACCGGCCGCGGTGGGCGTGAAGCGCGCTCGGCCGTACTGATCCAGGACCACCGGCGTGCCGTCGATGAAGACCTCGAGCGTCGCGATGTCGGCCACGCCCGAGGCGGCGGCGTGGATGAGCACGGCCTGGCCGACGGGGCCGGCGAAGCTGGGGGTCAGCTCGATCAGGACATCGGGGCGGACCGGCTGGTACGAGACGACCAGGTGCAGCGTGGCGTAGCTGGTGGTCAGGCCGTCGGAGACCTGCAGGCGGATGTCGTGCTCGCCGACCTGCACGCCCGAGGGCAGCCAGCTTAGCACGCCGGTGGCGGGGTCGATGGCCGCACCGCTGGGCAGGCCGGTGGCGGAGTAAGTCAGGGTCGAGCCGGGGTCGTCGTCGGTGGCGGGGATGTCGAGGGTGAAGGGCTGGCCGACCAGGGCGACGTGGGCGCTCAGACGGTCGATCACCGGGGCGCGGTTGACGTTGACGATCTCGACCTTGGCCTCGGTGACGTCGGTCAGGCCGCCGGGGTCGATCACGCCGAAGCGGAGGGTGTAGACACCGGCCTGGTCGTAACCGGGCGTCCAGGCAAAGGCGCCGGTCTGCGGGTCAAACGTCGCCCCAGCGGGCAGCGGGCCGTCGACGAAGTAGCTGTAAGCGTCGCCGTCGAGGTCGCCGCCGGCCACGGTGAACTGCAGACGCAGGTTCTCGCGACCGGTGACGGACGGGATCAGCGTCATGACCGGAGCGAGGTTGACGTTGGCCACGGTGACGACCAGGTCCTCGCTGGTCGAGGCCTGGCCGTCGCTGGCGGCGAAGTGCAGCGCGTAACTGCCGGCCTGGTCATATCCGGGGGTCCAGTTGAACTGGCCGGTCAGGCTGTCGAACACGGCGCCCAGGGGCAGGTTGGCGGCCAGGAAGCTCACAGCATCGCCGTTGGCGTCGGTGGCCGAGAGGGACAGGTGGAGCGTCTGGCCCTCGCTGAGCTGGCGATCTCCGATCGGGACCAGGATGGGGGCGGCGTTGGCCGCACGGACGATCACGCGGACGGGCAGGTTGTCGGCGAGCGTCTGGGCAGCGTCGCCGTTGCCGCTGTCGTGGACGGTCAGGGTGAACTCGAACGTGCCGGCCTGCGTGGGCGTCCAGCGGAAGATCGCCTCGCCGTAGATGCTCGTGCCCAGGAAGGTCGCGCCGGACGGCAGGTTCTGGCCGCCGAAGGTCAGGTCGTCCTCGTTGCGGTCACTGACGAGGAGCTTGAGTGTAAGCTCCTGCCCGACCAGGGCGACCTGATCGGCGACCGGCGCGAAGCGCGGCGGAGCGTTGGGAACATTCACGCTCAGGACGAAGCTGATCGGGGTGCTCAGAACGGCCTGCGCGTCGCCGTTGCCGTTGTCGGTGGCGGCCAGCGTCAGGGTGTAGTTGCCGCCCTGGAGGATGGTCGGGGAGGCGGAGATCACGGCGGTGCCGTTGCCGCGATCGACCAATTGCACGAACGCCGGCAGGTTCAGCCCGACGATCGCCAGCGGCCCGCCGTCGGGGTCGGTTGCGGCGACGATCAGGCTCCAGGCCGCCCCGCCGGCGACGGTCTGGTTCGGGATCGTGCTCCAGACCGGGGCGCCGTTGGCGTCGCGGACGACGATGGTGAAGGTGACGGTGTCGCTGGTGGCCGCGCCCGTGCCATCGCCGTCGTCGGTGACGGTGAAGGTCATCGCATACGTGCCGGCCTGCTTGTAGCCGGGCGTCCAAGCGAGGGTCTGCGTCACGGCGTCGAAGGTGGCCCCGACGGGCAGGGTGCTGTGGACCCATGTCAGGGCCGGCTCGAGGCCGCCGCTGTCGACCGTGCCGTCGGGCACCAGGACCGAGGCGCCGGTCGGATGATCGGGGTCGTCGGCCGCGATGCGGATGGAGACGGGCTGGCCCTCGAAGACCACCCACTGGCCGACGTCGGTGAACTTCACCGGACCGTTGACGTTGAGGATGGTCACCGTCAGCGTCTTGGTGGACGAGAGGTGACCGTCGCTGACGGTCAGGTCGATGTGGGACGTGCCGTGCTGGTCATAGCGAGGCGTCCAGGTCAGGACGCCAGTGGTCTGGCTGAGCGTGGCGCCGGCGGGCAGGTTCAGAGAGCTGTAGGTCAGCGTGTCGCCGTCGACATCACTGGCTGACAGGAGCACGCGGAGCGTCTGGCCCTCCTGGACGATCGCGGGGGCGATCGCCGCCAAGACGGGGGCCTGGTTGACGTTGGTGACGAGGATCTCGAAGGTGCGGATGACCTTGGCCAGACCGTCGCTGGCCCAGACGGTGACGTTGCCGTACCGGCCGGCGGAGCTGCCGTCAGTCTGCCAACGCAGCAGGCCGCTGCCGGGATCGAAGGTCGCGCCGGCGGGCAGGTGCTCGACGCCGTAGATCAGGCTGTCGCCGTCAAGATCGAAGCCGCCGATGGGGATCTCGAGGAGTTGCCCCTCGGCCAGCGTGCGATCGGCGATGGGCACGAGCACGGGGGCGTCGTTGGCGCCGCTGACATCGACGATCCAGCGCTGCGGCGTGTAGGCCCCGGCGCTGTCGTAGACACGGACCTCAAGGATGGCCTGGGCAGCGTCGGCCTTAACAGGCGTCCAGAGCAGCCGGCCTGTGGCGATATCCAGCGTGGCGCCGTCCGGCCCCTCGGTCAGGACGTAACGCAGGTCGAAGCCGTCGGGGTCGGTGGCCAAGAGGTCATAGGCGTAGGTCTGGCCCACCGTGGCGTGGCCGACGGGCGTGGAACTGATCACCGGCCGCTCGTTGGCGGGCACCTGGGCGACGACCTTGGCCCGCAGGTCCAGCGTCAGCCATTGGGGATTGCTCAGCGTGACGGTGACGCCCGGGAGCAGACCCCCAGCGACCAGGCCGGCGGGCCCGAGAGGCAGGTCGAGATACGGCGCGCCGGTGTCGGTCGTGCCTGAGACGTTCTCGAGCGTCACGGGCAGACCGACGAGCCCCTCGAAGACCAGCCGCATGGAACCGAGCGTGTAGGCCGTGGTGTTGGTGACCGAGACGTCGAAGCTGATCGTGCCGGCGGCACGGTCGGAGCGGGTGTTGGTGATCGTCGGGAAGAGCTCGACGGCCGGCTGGGCGTAGACGGTGAATTGGCCGACGTAGTCGCTCTCGAGCGTCATGCCCAGTTCACTGGAGACGGCTGAGCGGACGCGCAGCTCGTACTCGCCGGGCTGGAGCGACTCAAAGCCGAGGTAGACCGAGCGCGTCGCCGGGTCGTAGGCCAGCGAGCCGACGGGGATGGCTCGGCCGGTCAGCAGGTCGGTCAGGACGAAATTGTTCGGGTTGATGACCGAACCCGCCGCCGAGACGGAGCCGGCGAGCATGTCCACGTCGAAGATCACGCGGGCGGTGCTGACATCGGGCACGAGCGTCGAGCCGGGCACGGGCGTCATGGCCAGGACGTGCGGGGGCGTGACGGGCTGGAGGACATCGACCTGGTTCGACTGCGTGAGGTAGAGCCGGCCGTCGGGGCCGAAGTGCAGGAAGTCGCCGCGCGTGCCCCCGGTGGCGATTTCGACAGTCTGCATGGAGGCCAGGTCGACCATCGTCAGCACGCCGCCGGCGTCGTGGCTGACGAACAGCAGGCCGGCGTAGAGGCTGCCCGCGGGCCCGAAGGCCAGCCCCTCGGCCTCGTCGGCGAGGGTGAGCATGACCTCGGCGCGGCCGTACTGATCAAAGCGGACGATCAGGCCGTCCTGGGGCCAGGTCGCGGCCCAGAGCGTGCCGTCGGGCGCCAGGGCCAGACCGTCGACGCGGACGTTGGAGAAGGATGTGAACTGACGGGTGAGGGTGTCGAAGATCTCCACGCCGTCGCGGGTCGAGACATAGAGCTTGTGGGCGGTGGGGTCGGCGACGAGGCCGAGATTGATGCCCTCGCCGTAGCGTTCGACGATCTGGCCGGTGGCGGGGTCGATCTGGACGAGCGGGCCGCCGCCGGTAGTGGCCCAGAGCTGGCCGTCGGAGTCGAAGGCCATGTCGTAGATCGGCACGTCGAGCACGGCCAGGGGCGTGGTGGCCGCGCCACCGGTGGTGCTGAACCTGTAGAGGCTGTTGCGGCCGGCCCCGCCGCTGATGTAGACGCTCTTGCCGTCGGGGCTGAAGGCGATGCCAAGCGGGCCGATATCAGCGCCGGACGTGGGCACGTTCCAGACGAACGCGCCGGCGGCGAAGGGCTCAAAGATGGCGATGAAGGACGACGGGTGCGTGATCGACTGCCGGCCCGGCACTTGCAGGATGGCCCACTGGAACAGGGCGCTGATGGGCGTGGGGGCGAAGACCTCCTCCGTCTCGGGCAGGCGCGTCGCGGCGGCCGGAGCGCTCGGCAGCGAGCCGAGGTTGATCGACGGGCGGTAGGACGGCAGATAGACGCCGTCGGGGACGGCCTCGACGTTGCCCGCCGCGTCGGCGCTGAGCACGATGAACTGGGCCGACTCGCCCGCCCGGCCCTGGTAGACGTAGGAGGTCTGCGTGGTCTTGTCGAGCACGAGGACGTAGGCCCCG
>JADZCW010000261.1 GCA_020851395.1 Phycisphaeraceae bacterium | reverse complement strand
CCTTTCGCAGTTGGTCTCGGATACGTTGAAGTCGCTTGCGCATGGCGGCTTCACTGCACCCGTCCTCCCGCGCCAACGCCGGTGCGGACGCTCGGCCGTAGTAGTAGCGATCGCACAGCCGACGGTCGGTCGGCCGCAGGGTCAGCAGCGCCCGGGCGAGCGCCTGCCGCTGCGCCTCGGTCCAGCGGGTCTCCTCCTCGTCCAGCACAGGCACGCTAAGCACCTGAGGATCGGCCAGGAACGTTGTGCGACGCCTGCGGGCCATCTCGATCGCGGTGGTCACGGCAATCCGTCGCAGCCAGGCGTCAAACGCCCCGGCGGCGCGCAGCGTCCCCAGACGCCGAAAGGCCCGCAGATAGACTTCCTGCACCGCGTCGCGTGCTTCCTCGCGATCAGCCATCACCCGCCGGACGACGGCGTAGACCTCGGCCTGCGTCGCCCGCACCAGCTCGCCATAGGCCGCCACGTCCCCCTGACGGGCTTTCTCCGCCAGTTCAGCTGGATCGGGAGCGTGGAACGAGCATTGGGTCATGGCATCGGTCACATGAGATAAGACGGTCACGCCCCCCAAGTGTGACACCCCCACTGAGTTTTGCCTGCCACTCATCTGACAGAGAACCTGCCGCTCTACTTCTTCAGACACCCCGTCACGAACGCCACCCGCTCATTGACCACCTCCAGCGGCATCATCGTGCCGTGCCCCATGCCCGGCACCTCCACGTAGCGCACCCGTCGGCCGAGCTTGCGCATCGCGGCCACGAAGCGATCCGAGTGGTGGGCTTTGCTCACTGTCTTGTCCGCCTCGCCGTGGAAGATCAGGTACGGAATGTCCGGCATGTGCTCGACCTGCTCGATGGGCGAGTGCTCCGCCAGCACCTCCTCCCACGGCTCGGGATACCCGCGGAAGGCGTAGCGGATCGTCCGTGGCAGGTCCGGCCGCTCGGTGAAGTGGTGCTTGATATCGCAGCAGGGGAACACAGCCATGCAAGCGTCTGGTGTCCGGCGGGCATAACGCGTGTAGAGCAGCGCGCTAAATCCTCCCATGCTCCCGCCCGTGGCGATCAGCGGCGTGCTGGGATCGAGCTTGTAGGCCGCGTAGACGCTCTCGACCAGGTCGTCGATGAATGCCCTGGTCTGCCGGTTCATCCACGACCACGGCCCGCTGTAGGGATACACCACCAGCCCGCCCGCTCGCAGGAACGACAGCTCGTCCGTGCCCGGATCGCCGCGCAGGTCCGTGTTGCCCAAACCGTGAAACACCAGCACCACGCCACGGATCGGCTTCGACACGTGCTGGTCGGCCACCCACGCCACTTCCTTGATCTGTGCAATGTCCACGGGCACACTCCTCCCGCCCCATCAACTCAAAGAACATACCAGACGACAGGGGCAGGCGGTGTGCCTGTCGGTCGGCCTACTTCTGGTCCGTCGCCACCAGCCACAACGCGTGGATTACCCCCGGCAGGAAGAATAGCAGGGTCAGCAGCAGGTTGATCCAAAAATGCAGGCTCAGGCCGACCTGCAGGAACGCGGCCACCGGCGGCAGCAGCAGAGCCAGGATGATTTTCACGATCGTCATGGGCGGATTCTCCTTCGCGTGCGAGGTGACTGGGAACGCGGAAAAGAATGAATCGGAAATGCTCAAACGACCGACGCCGCCGGGCGGCACAGCCATCCCCGACGGCCACGGACAGTTTACCAGTGTCCTTGCTAGTCACCCAGAAAGGGCGCGCGAAAAGGGATGCCGTGCTCCGCAGCTCACCCCCCCAGCTGCGGCGTTGCACGCTTCGCCGGCGGGGGCGACTGCTCCCTGACCAGCTTCTCAGCCACCAGGCGCAGCAGCTTGTCCTGGATCTCCTTGACCGTGTAGTGCTGGATCGGTGGCTGGTAGTCGTTGAACAGCATCGAGAACGCCACGACGCGCCCCCCCCTCACCTGATCCATCACGTCCTCGGTCGGCTCGGTCGCGGCCTGCGTGCCGGCGTTCGCCTCCGCTGAAGTTGGCGAGGCCTGGGCGTCCACCGGTGCCGGCGGGGGGATCACCAGGTACCCGCTGAGATTTGTCACCCCGCGGATGTACCCGCTCTTGGCCAGCACCAGCGCCGGCATTTTCTCCGACAACAGCCTTCGCCTCTCGAGCGTCCCATCCTCGCCCGCCACAGACAGGCTGCGGATGAACAGCGGTCCACGCTCCGGGTCGCGGTACATCTTGTCGAGGATCTGCACCAGCATCCGCGCCGTCACGCGGTCGTCCCGGCTCAGCCCCGAGCCGTCCGCCACCTGCGCCGCGGCCGCCCCGGCGCCGAGGTTCTCCGTCAGGAACATCCGCACCGCCGCGGCCCCATTCGCCCAACTTCCGGGGGTGCCCGTGAGCTGCTGGCCCATCCGCTTGACCAGCGCCTCGGCGTAAAGATTCCGCGAGTCCTTGTTCGCCCGGGCCAGGACAAGCGGCATCGTCGTCTGGAACGCGTGCAGCACCCGCCCCTGCGGCAGCGGTGAGGATTCCTCCTCCCGCTCGACCACGCCGACGTCGATCCCCGCCCTGCGCAGCCGGTCCGCCAGCACCTGCCCGAAGAACATCGCCGGGTCGTGCACCGTCACCGCCACCGGCTCGCGGTTGCGGTTCTTGACCTCCCCGCGCACCACGAAGTCGTTCGTCCCAGGCTGCCGGCCCACGCCGAACGTGTCCGACCGTCCCGTCCGCGCCTGATTCACCGCCACCAGCCCCGTCATCTGCGGCAGGATCCGAACCTCCGGCGACTCGCCCGGCCGCGTCGGCGCCAGGAACAGGTACACGCAGTTCTCGTGGAAGTTCAGCCCCGACACCTGCGCGCAGTACCACTTGTCCAATTGATCCTTCGGCCAGGACGTGTGCACGAACTCGTGGTCGAAGATGTTGTCGTCGATCACCAGACGGCTCACGCCCGTCAGCCCCGCGTCCCGCACCGCCTTGACCCACACCTCCAGCAGCCAGTCCGTGTCCTTGTCGAACTGCTCGAGAACGTCCGGGTCGCCGAACGCCGGGTCGCCCCCCCCATGCACGACCAGGATCGGCCGGTTGTCCACCGTCTTATTCGAGGTTGTCGTGGTCGGCATCGACGCGTCCGTCGAGGCCGTCCCCATCGCCGCCTCCGCCGCCGCGGCCGCCGACTGCACCTGCTCGAGCTCCGCCCCATCGATCACCCGCAGCTCCGTGCGGAACAGATAGTCCGGCCCGAGCACCTGCAGTGCCGCCGCCGTCGTCACCAGCTTCATGTTGCTCGCCGGCATCATGAGCTGGTCTGGGTCCGACCGCGCCAGCTCCTCGCCCGTCTCGAGGTCCTGGAAGTAGAGCCCCACCTTCGTCTGCCGCAGGTCCTGCTTGGCCAGGAACCCGCGCACCTCCGACTGCAAGCCGCCGAGCGCCGTCCCTGCCACCAGCAGCGCCAACCCCGACACCGCCACGTCTCTCCACCGCGTCCAGAACATCAGTCACAGATCCTTTCATGAAGTCATCGGGTCATCAGCCCACAGCATAGCCTGATGGCTCGACAACCATTATCGACCACCCCCGTCCGCACAAGCCAAGTTTGCCCCCCCGGAAGCCTTACCCGGCGGGACCGCCGCTCCCGGGCTCCTGTGCAGTCTCCTGCCCGAGCATCTGGCGGTAGATCGCCAGGTAACGCTCGTGCATGCCCTGCTGAGTGAACCGCGCTTGCTGGCGTTGCCGGCCCGCCTCGCCCATCCGCCCGCGGAGTGAGGGATCGTTCCAGAGCGTCACTAGATGCTCAGCCAGTCGGGCGTGGTCCTGACGCGGCGCCAGCAGGCCCGTCACGCCGTGCTCGACCGCCTCGCCGTTGCCGCCGACGTCCGTGGCCACGATCGGCAGGCCCGCCGCCATCGCCTCGAGCAGCGTTACGGACAATCCCTCCGACAGGCTGCTCAGCAGGAACACGTCCGCCGCCGCCATCAGCGCCGGCACGTCCCGCCGCACGCCCAGGAACCTGACATATTTCGCGATGCCCAGGTCCTGGGCCAGTAGCTCCATGTCCGACCGCAGCTCCCCGTCGCCGGCCAGCAGCAGCAGGGGGGGGGCCTGGCCCGCCGATCCCGATTCCATCCGACGCTGCAGCGCGCTCCCGAACGCGCGCAGGGCCGTGCCGTGGTCCTTGACCGCGTGGAACCTCGCCACCTGCAGCACGACCAACTGGTCCGGCCGGATGCCCAGCTCCTGCCGCACCTGCTGGCCGCGCGGGTCGCGCGTTGTCTTGTCCTGGTCCGCGACGCTCAGCGGGGGTGAATGCGATTCAAACGCTGCCGCGTCGATGCCGTTGGGCACAACCTCGATCCGCCTGGCGGGGATGCCCTCGTTGCGGATCAGCGCTCGCGCGATGAACTCTCCGACCGCCGTCACCCGATCTTGCTTGCGCAGCAGCAGAAGCCTGTTCACCAGGATGTGCTTGAGCTTGCGGGGGTCGGGGTAATGCCGGCCGTGCTCCGTGAACAGGATTCGCGGCCAGGACCGCCACCCACGCGACAGGGCGGCGTAGAAGAAGGGCGTGTACTGATGGGCGTGCAGGAGTTGAACGTGGTTCTCGCGGACAAGCTGACCGATCCGCCCAGCCACGCGAAGATCGACGCCCGGACGGCGATAAAGGTCGAAAACCTCGAAGCCCTCGTGGATCAGCGTTCGCCCGAGCGGCCCGACGCCGTCGAGGCAGAAGAAGACAAACCGAAACCGGTCCGAGAGCCTCCGGCTCAGGTCCGACGCGAGCACCTCGGCTCCAGCGATCTCGAGCCGGTGCAGCACGTGCGCGATCACCGGCCGCGGGTCACTAGACGGCGGCGGGGGCGACGGATCGGAAGCTTGCGAGGGTGGGCTGATCACGCGAAGGAATCATCGGCTGGCCACGGGCCCAGGGGCCAATGGCCAGCCGACGTCCTGCGATGATTGACGGCTCAACTCTGGATTACCGTGCGCCAACTTCCGGGGGCGGGGGGGTTAGACGGCGATGCGGCCCTCGAACTGGCCGTAGAGCACGTAGTGATCGAACCCGCGGGCCCACTTCAGGCCCGGGCCGACGTCCGCCGCCACGTCCGGGTTGTTCAGCAGGTAGGCCGTCTCGTTGTAGTAGGGGCTGTACGCCCGGGCCTCGAACTGTCCCGCGGCCAGGAAGTGCTCGAACCCGCTGGCCCAGACCTTGCCCGGGCCGACGTCGGCCGCCACGTCCGGGTTGTGGGCCAGGTAGTAGGTCTCGTCGTACACCGCCGAGAAGGCCCGCCCCTCGTACCGGCCGAAGTACATGAAGTGCTGGAAGGCTGACCGCAGCACGCCCGTGCCGACGTCCGTCGCGACGTCCGGGTTCATCGCCAGGTAGTAGGCCTCGTCGAAGATCGGGCTCCACAGCCGGCCCTCGGTCTGGCCGAAGTGGACGAAGTGCAGGTACCCCGACGGCTGCGAGCCCGCCGCGACGGCCGCGGCGACGTCCGGGTTCATCGCCAGGTAGAACGCCTCGTTGAAGTAGGGCGTGGGGTTGCGGCCCTCGTGCTGGCCGAACGCCAGGTAGTGGGCGTACCCGCTGGCCCAGATCTTGCCCTCGCCCGTGTCGGCCGCCACGTCCGGGTTGCGCTCGAGGTAGAACGCCTCGTCGAAGTAGGGGCTGGGGCTGCGGCCTTCCTGCTGGCCGATCGTGAGGTAGTGTTCGAACGCCGTCGACCAGACCTTGCCCGGGCCGACGTCCGCGGCGACATCCGGGTTCATCGCCAGGTACCACGTCTCGTCGAACAGGTCCAGCTTCTCCGTCAGGCTTGCGGAGAAGGGCGTGATGTCCAGCACGCTGATCACCCCGTCACCGTTGGGGTCGACCTCGTTGATCACCACGCCCGGGTACTGCGCCTGGTAGGCCGCCAGGTCGCTGAGCGCCAGCACGAACGGGTTGATGTCCTGCACGTCCACCCGGCCGTCGTTGTTGAAGTCGCCCGGGACGATCTCGCGGATCGCCATCTGGTACTCCGGCTGGCTGAGCCCCTGCGGGTTGGTGACCTTCAGCCGCACTGGCTCGCCCGGCACGCCCGTCAGCCACAGCACCTGCCCGCCGCTCGTGGCGTGCGAGGTGCTCAGCAACTGCCCCTGCATGTTGTAGACCTGCACGACCAGCGGGCCCTCGGAGCTCTCGAAGCTCAGCGTCACCCGCGTCGTGCCCTGGGTCGTGGGCGTCCACTCGAACCAGTCCACGTCACCCGCCTGGTGGATGTTCAGGTCCGTCAGGGTCTGGTTGCCCGTCCCCAGGTCCGCCGCGGTCTGGTCCGTGTCGTTGGCCTCGTAGGCGTCGGGAGCGTAGATCGCGTCCGTCGCGCCCTGGATCGTGAAGCTCAAGCGCGACTCGTCCGGGTCCGTGTTGGGGATCAGGACCTGCGCCTCGTACACGCCCGCGTCCTGCGGCGCGGTGAAGGTCACCGGGAACTGAAGCGTCGAGCTGGTGAAGATGAAATCTCCGACCAAGAAGTGCCCCGCGTCGGGCCCGAGGACCTGAATGTACGGGCTCCCGAGCAGGCTGAATTGGCCCTGGTTGTTCGTGACCGAGATCTCAAAGACGTGGGTGACCTGCTGCCCCGCGACCACGACGCCGAAGTCGGTGTCGTCCGCCGCGCTCGGCTCGTGGTCGCCGTCGGCGATCGGCTGCCCGTTGCCCGTCACGGTGATGTCCAGCCGCGGCGTCGTCTGGCTCACGATCTCCTGCAGGTAGACCTCGAAGATCAACGTCGTGTCCGCCAGCGGGCTGCTGGTGCCGGCGTAGGCCATGATCGGCGGGATGATCAGCGTCCGGCTCTCGCCCAGGGCCATGCCCGGGATGCCCACCTCGAAGCCCTCGATCACAGATCCCATGCCCACGGTGAACTGAAACGGATCGCCGCCCGCCGACGTCTCGATGAACGTCCCGTCAGCCTGGTAGAGCGCGTAGTGCATGCCCACCACGTCGTAGCCGGTGACCTGATCGCCCGAGCCGGGGTCGGTCGTGCCGGCGTATACCCCGCCGTAGAGCGACGTGGCGTCGAATCCCACGCCCGCGATGTCGAAGCTGTAGCTCGCCTCGTCTGCGTCGTCGCTGGCGACGGTGATCGTGGCGTTCCGCTCACCGGAGGCGCTGGGGTTGAAGGTAACCACGAAGGTCGTCGTCTCGCCCGCGCCCAGACTCGTCGAGCCCGGCAGGGTCGTGACGACGAAGTCCGTCGCGTCGGCGCCGCTGATCGTCACCACCGGCGAGCCGGTGAGGTTCAGCGTCCCGTCCCCGGCGTTCTTGATCGTGAACACCCGGGTGGACTCGTGGATCGTGCTCCCGTCATCGCTGACGCGCATGTGGCCGAAGTCGCTGAAGTCGGCGAAGACCGGCGTCGTGTCGCCGCTGAGGATCTCCTGATCCGCCAGCGGCCCGCCCAGGACGCTGATGTCGGCCGACATCAGCAGCCTAGGCTCGATGGCCTCAAACCCCACCCGCTGCTCGCTCGCGTGAACCATGCTTTCTTCCCTCACCTGAGCATGATGACGCTGCATGGACAGTTCTCCTGGTGAACAAGATTCGTCAGGACGCGACACAGGTGACATGCCCCGCGTTCGCGCGGGTGTCGATTGGGCTATGGATAGGTTTCATCCTATACCTAGGCCTTTATCACGCCGTGAGCATTAAGTCAATAAGAACGCGTGATTTGTCTATCTGTCTGCCCCTGTTTTTCATGGACTTACCGCGATTGTTGACCGACGTTCACCCCCCGGCCGGAACCTGGGGTAGTTTTGACGCTTGCAGAGCCTGCACGCGACGGGCGAGGACGATTAGCCCGCCACCCTGATTCCTGATTTAAACCACATGAACATCTCACGGCGAAAGCTATTAGATTGTATGATGATTGAGTCCACTTGACATTAATCAACCTAATGTTAAACTTGACTTTCGATGCAGTCACTTCGCCTCTTCTGCGATGTGGCCGGCCATCGCAGCTTCAGCCTCGCCGCCAAGAAGCATGGCATCACCCAGTCCGCGGTCAGTCAGCGGGTGGGCCAGCTCGAGAAACGGCTCGGCGTGACGCTGCTGGACCGGTCTGTAAGGCCCCTGGCGCTGACCCCCGCCGGTGAGCTGTTCCTGCGCGAGT
>JADZCW010000260.1 GCA_020851395.1 Phycisphaeraceae bacterium | reverse complement strand
GGCCGGGGGTGGGCATGGGGGGATCAGGGGTTGGGGTGTTTCGGTCCAGAGTCGCTCATCTTAGGCGGTTAGAGGTGTTGGTGGAACATCACGGCGATCTGCGATCGTCCGCTAAACAGGCGGATGGGCCAAAACTTCCGGGGGGGGGCGGGCTTATGCCGATAATCCGCAGGATGGACCGCGCTCCGCGTACGCCCCTGGATCGTTGGCTCAACGGCCTGCCCGGCTGGATCTTCCTGCTGGGGGGGACGTTATTGATCGGGGGGATCGTGCTGATCCGGCCGCTGATGGTGCTCCAGCGGCTGTCATGGGAGGCGCAGCTCCTGTCCGTGCAGGCCAAGCAGATCGAGGACCAGCGGACGGCCTACGCCCAGTTCGCCAAGGCGCTCGACGAGCGTGACCCGGTGCTGCTCGAACGGCTGGCCTACGTGTACCTGCACCTTCAGCCCAAGGGGCGGTCGGTGATGTGGGACGCGGTGGCGCAGTACCGATTCGGGCCGCTGGCTGAGCAGCAGGCGGAACTGCCGGCGGGTGAGCTGCTCTTGATCCGCGGAAGCGAGAAGCCGCAGGCGAGACAGGCGATCGTGCAGGCGGAGACGAATCAGACCGTGGAGGGTTGGCTGCACAAGCCGCTGCCGAAGGTGGGTGAGGACTTCCCGGAGTTTCAGCCGCATCGGTCGCGGCTGGCGCACCTGGCGTCGGGTCTGACGGCGATGACGGCGGTGGCGGCGGGTGCGATCCTGATCCTGGCGGGGCTGTTGTGGTCGGACCAGTGGACGGAACGGTCCGGCGCGGAGGCGGGGACGTACCGGCCGCGGCTGTGGGGGCGGCGGGCGGCGTGATCAGTTCAAACGTTGTTGTGACGAGGATGGCTACTCCGCCGGCTGGGTGGCGGGGGTGGATTCGATCGTGTTCCCCTGGGCGTCGACGAGGGGCTGGCCGTTGCCGGTCCAGAGGGTGACGCCCCCCCGGAAGAGATAGACGCCGTCATACCCATACGAGAGCAGGCGTTTGGCGGCGGCGGGGGCGAGGGTGTCCTGCCAGCCGTCGCCGTAGACGATCAGGTACTTGGCGTCCTCAAGTTTTTTGTCGCCCTCGTGGATGTCGGGGAGGTAGCAGTTGACGGCCCCGGGGAGGTGGCCGCGCTGAAAATCCTTGGGGGCACGGGCGTCGAGCAGGACGGCCGGGTGGTCGGGCAGTTCGGCCAGGGCCTTGACCTGGTTGAACGAGACGTTGCGCAGGTGCTTGTCGTTGATCTTCGAGCCCGTGTCGCAGCCGACGACGAGCAGGAGCAGTGCCAGGGAACCGATGAGCGTCAGCGTGCGGCGTTGAAGGGTGCGTGAACCTGCCACGTGCGGACCTCCCAGGGTGCGGGGGTTAGTGCGTCGCGCCGACGACGGCGAGCGAGACGCGGTTGGAGCGGGTCGGGGCGACGCGGGCCTCGAACTCGGGCCAGAACTTGTTGACGATGGTGCGGACGGCCCAGTTGGCGCCGTCGGCCAGGCCGCAGATGGTCGTGCCGGGCATGGCGCCCATGGAGGCGGAGACTTCGAGCAGGAGGTCCAGGTCGTCTAGCGTGCCGCCGCCGGCCTCGACGCGGGTGAGGACCTTGTACATCCAGCCGGTGCCCTCGCGGCAGGGCGTACACTGGCCGCAGGACTCGTGGGCGAAGAAACGGGCGATGTTGCGGGCGACGGCGACCATGTCGGTGTCCTGGTCCATGACGATGACGCCGGCCGTGCCTAAGCCCAGGCAGTTGTGCTTGCGGCCGATGTCGAAGTCGAGCTCGGCGTGGTACTCGTCGGGGCCCAGGACGCCCATGGAGATTCCGCCCGGGATGGCGGCCTTGAACTTCTTGCCGTTGAGCATGCCGGCGGCGTGGTCCTCGATGAGGGTCGAGAGCTTGATGCCGAGGTTTTCCTCGTAGACGCCGGGGCGGTTGACGTGGCCGGAGATGCCGTAGAGCTTGGGGCCGAAGCTGGCCGGGACGGTCGGAGGCACGCCGTCGGGACGGCCCTTGCCCAGCGATTTGAACCAGGCGGCGCCCTGGTCGAGGATCGGGCCGACCATGGCCAGGGTCTCGACGTTGTTGATGATGGTGGGTCGGGCGAAGGCGCCGGCGACGGCGGGGAACGGGGGCTTGATGCGGGGCCAGCCGCGCTTGCCCTCGAGGGACTCGAGCAGGCCCGTCTCTTCGCCGCAGATGTAGGCGCCGGCGCCGCGGTGGACGTAGCAGGTCGGCCAGAGGCCGTTGATCTGGCCGAGGCGCGAGCCCTCGCCGAAGACTTTGTGGGTGTAGGCCTCGTCGATGGCGCGGTTGAGGGTCTTGGCCTGGGCGTGGTACTCGCCGCGGATGTAGATGTAGGCGGTGTCGAGCCGGCAGGCGTGCATGCAGATGGCGATGCCTTCGAGCAGCAGGTGAGGGTCGAAGTCGATGAGCAGGCGGTCCTTAAAGGTGCCGGGCTCGGATTCGTCGGCGTTGACCGCGAGGTAGCGGCGCTGGCCGTCCTCGGGAGGGAGGAAGGACCACTTCAGGCCGGCGGGGAAGCCGGCGCCGCCGCGGCCGCGGAGCTCAGCCTCTTTCACGAGGTCGATGACAGCCTTGGGGGCCATGCCCAGGGCCTTGGTGAGGCCGACGTAGCCGCCGGTGGCGGTGAACTGGTCGTAGCCGACGTAGTGGCGGTCCTTGGGGTCGCCCCAGGGGTACGTCGGGATGCGCTTGCAGAGGACGGGTTGGGCGAGGGGCATGCGTGGGCGTCCGAATCAGGTGTTGGGGGTGGTGGAGCGGATCTCGATCTCGTCAATGGTGGTTCGACGGAGGGTGACGTTGGGGGTGGCGTGCTGTTCTTGTGTGGTTCGGCCCACCTCATGTTTCACGGGCTGGCGGATGGGCTGCACGACGTGATGCACCATCAGGCCCGTGTTGCGGCAGAGTCGTTCGAACCAGTTCATCACGCCCCCCCGGAATTACTCAAGGGTGTCCAGGACGCGTTCGAAGTTGTCGGCCCGGATGTTCTCGTGCAGGACCTCGTTGACCAGGGCGCACGGGGCGGAGCCGCAGGAGCCCAGGCACTCGGCGGTCATGAGGGTGTACTTGCCGTCGGGGGTGGTCTGGCCGGGCGCGATGCCGAGCTTCCGGCTGATCTTTCCCAGCAGGCCCTTCTGGCCCATCAGCTCGCAGGAGAGCGACTGGCAGACCATGATCAGGTACTTGCCCTTGGGGTTGAGCCAGAACTCCTCGTAGAAGCTGGCGGTGTCCAGGACTTGGGCTGGGGCGAGGTCGAGGAAGGCGGCGATCTCCTCGAGCGCCTGGGCGGGGAGCCAGTGGTGCTCGTGCTGGACGGCGTGGAGGACGGGCAGGAGCGCGGCCCGCTTGGTGGGGTAGCGCGGCAGGACGTCGGCCTCGAGCTTGGCCTTGAGGGCCGGGGTGAGGTAGGGCTCGGATCGGCGGACGATCGTGGCTCCCGCGGAATTCTTGGCAATCCAGGCCATGCGTCTGTCCTGTCACAAAGTGGATGATCGAAAACGCCCCGGCATGGTCAGCGTCAGCGGTCGAGCTCGGCGGCGATGACGTTGAGGCTGCCGAGGATGGCCACCAGGTCCGAGAGGAGGTGCCCCTCCATCATCTTGGCGAAGACCTGGTAGTTGATGAAGCTCGGGGGCCGCGTGCGGGCGCGCCAGGCGCGGGGGCCGCCGTCGGAGACGATCCAGTAGCCCAGCTCGCCGTTGGCGGTCTCCTGGGCGGAATAGACCTCGGCGACAGGGGCGGTCCAGCCGCGGTTGGTCATGACCAGCTCGAAGTGCTGGATCAGGCCCTCGATCGAGCCGTAGACGGCCGACTTGGGGGGCTTGACCATCTTGCCCTCGTCGTTGGCGTTCATGGGGCCGCCCGGGATGTTGTCGATCAGCTGCTCGATGATGCTCATCGACTGTTTGAGCTCCTCGAGGCGGACGAGGTAGCGGGCGTACACATCGCCCCCGGAAGCGACGGGGACCTTGAACTGGACGGCCTTGGCGCCTTGGCCGTCCCAGTTGTCGGCGTAGCAGAGGTAGGGCTCGTCCTTGCGGAGGTCGCGGCGGACGCCGGCGGCGCGGGCGATCGGGCCGGAGAGGGACCAGGCGATGGCCTCGTCCCTGGTGATGGCGCCGATGCCCTCGGTGCGGTCGCGGAAGATGCGGTTGCGGTTGAGCAGGCCCTCGATGTCGGCGATGGCGGGCGGGAGGTGCTCGCGGATGAACTTCTTGACCAGGCCCTTGAAGGTTTCTTCGTCCGGGAGGTCCATCATGGTCCCGCCGACGCGGGTGTAGTCCGGGTGGAAGCGCTGCCCGGAGATGTAGTCCATGATGTCGTAGATGCG
>JADZCW010000259.1 GCA_020851395.1 Phycisphaeraceae bacterium | reverse complement strand
TTACAAAACCGCTGCTCTACCAACTGAGCTAAGGTGGCAAACCGTCGCGATCTCGCCTGTCATCTTATCGACCGGGTATGACGCCCCCAACTGCATTTCCTGGGCCGTGGCTCCAGGCCCCGCCTAGCCCTTCAGACCCGGCAACAGCTCGAGCACGCCGTCAGCCATGAACTGCACCGCCACCGACGCGAGGATCAGCCCCATGACCCGGCTGAAGATGTTGATCCCCGTCCGGCCGAGGAGCTTGTGCAGGCGGGCGGCGCCGCGGAGCAGCGCGTAGATCAGCACCGTCGAGAGGAGGATCGCCACCAGCACGCTGATCCGCCGGAACCATGTCGTGGCGTCTTGGGCCAGCAGGATCACCGTCGTGATCGACCCCGGGCCGACGAGGATGGGGATGGCCAGGGGCACGATCGACGTCGAGGCCCGGTCCGGCAGCTCGCGGGCCTCCTCGGGCGTGTGCTTGACCCGGCTGATATCGCCGTGCAGCATCGAGATGCCCATGAGCAGCAGCAGGATCCCGCCCGCCACGCGGAAGGCCGGCAGCGTGATCCCGAAGAACAGCAGGATGCCGTGGCCGAGCAGGGCAAAAACCAGCAGCGTGACCAGCACCGCCAGGCTCGTCTGCCGGACGATCTTGGTCGACCCCTCCGGGGCCACGGCCAAGTAGATCGGCAGCGCCCCGAGCGGGTTGAGGATGGCCAGCAGGCTCATCAGGGCAGTCACGGCGAAGGACCAGTCCATGGCGGTCGCCTGCGAGGGACGAGGCTCAAACGAAGCGGCGGGGAGATGAACGGCCAAAGCCACCTGTGGGACTTGAACCCACGACCTGTGCTTTACGAAAGCACCGCTCTACCGCTGAGCTAAGGTGGCGTGCGGGACGGCGGATCTTATCGGGCCGTCTCGTGGCGGTCGATGAAAACCACCGGCCGACCCCTTCCTGATCGACCGGGAGGGGTCGATCAGATTAGCCAGCCCATGCCCGATGGTCAACGAACCCGGCCGCGTGGCCCCATCCGATTGGCCGTGACGGGCGTTTGTGGGCAGAATGACGTCATGGTGTGGCGTTCCAAACGATTCGGGTGGCTGATCGGCCTGAGCCTGGTGCTGGCGGTCGGGCTGGCCTGGGCGGGGAGTCGCGGTCTTCTGGCCGGGCTGGATCGGGCCGTGAGCTGCCTGGTCAGTTCACTGACGCCTCCGATTGACCAGGACGCGTCCACGGCACCCGTGGTCATGGTCCGCGCTGTGAGCGGGGCCTCGAGCCCTTACGGCCCGTGGCCCTGGCCGGATCAGGTCTGGACGCGTCTGATCCATCAGATCCAGTCAGCCGGTTCCCTGGCGGTGGTCTGGAACGTTCCCCCACAGGCCATGCTTGCCGACGCCGCCACGCCCTCGCCGCCGGCCGGCGTGGGCAACTTCGGCCGATGGGTGCTGGCGGTCGACGGCACACTCGCCCTGCCGGGGTCGGCCCTGGATGCGGCGATGGTCGAGGAGCTGTCAGCGGACCTTGAGCTGCCGGCCCCGCGCCTGATCGAGCGGCTTCTCGGGCGGGGTATCGAGGGGCGGGATGTCCCGCAGGCGGTCAGCCTGGGGCTCGATGACGCCCGCGCCAAGGCCATGCGCCGGGCGATCGCTCAGAAGCTCGGGCAGGACGATCGTCCCTGGATGGAGATCGCCGCCGAGTTGCTCCCGAGGGCCAGCCTTCTCGGGCCGGACAGCCCGCTGATGCTCGAGCTCAACCGCCAGAGGCGGACCGTCCTGGCTCAGGGCGCGATCGACGCGTGGGGCCTGTCGAGGATCGACAACCCCCCCGGACTGCTGAGGTTTGATCAGCCGGTTGCCTCGCCCTGGCCGCCGACGAACCCGGCGGACGCCGCCGACGGCGGGCCGAAGGTCTGGGGCGTGGGCGTCACTGCCGCGGCGATCATGCCCGAGGACGACTCGGCCGTGCCCGGCATCCCGCTGTGGGTTCGCCGCGGCGACCGGTGGCTGCCGCAGCTCGGGCTGGCGGCGGTCTGCGCCGCGTGGAACGTCCCGCTGACGGACCTGACGATCGACGAACGCGCCTCGGTGATGCTCGTGCCGCGTCGCGGCGAGCCCGACCGCGTCGTGCCCCTGACGTCCCTGGCCTGGCCTGGCAGGGACCAGCGTGCGGGGGCCTGCCTGCTGAGGGGCTGGTCGGCGGATGTCGTCCGGCCTGTCCCGCAGGCCGTCGCGCTCGGCGAGATCGTCCAGCTTCTGCACGATCAGGACAACGCCGCGGAGGTGGTGCGCCTGGCCGCTCAGGCGGCCGAGGAGCTGCGTCAGGCTCTGCCCCGCTGGGCCCGAGCGCCCGATCTTGAGCCGATCGCCGCAGCCGATCCGCTCGACGCGGCGCCCGGGCTGGCCCCCTGGCTCTCGGCCGCCCGCGATTGGCTGGCCGAGCAGCCGGCGCCGGTCGCGGACGAGGCGCCCAGGCCGGCCGTGCAACGGGTCATCGACCTAAGCATCCGTCTCGAAGTCGCGGCGCAGGAGCTCACCCGTCTGCACGACCAGCACACCCAGCAGCTCGAGTGGCTCAGGCAGCAGCTCGGGGGGAAACTCGTCTTTGTCACCGACGGTTCGGGCCGGGATCGGGGCGATGCCGGCGCGATCAGCCTGGACATCGCCGTGGCGCGGTCGCTGCTCGACGGAGAGTATCTCTGGGCCGCGCCGCCCTGGTTGATCTGGCTCGCGACCTTGCTGGCCGGGGCGCTCGGCGCAGTCGTCTCGGTCCTGCGGCCGCGATGGCTTGCGACGCTCCTGATCCTCGTTCTGATGCTGGCCTGGTTGAGCGTGGCGTTTGTCTACCTCCAGGGTCGGCTGGGCTGGTTTGTTCAGCCGTCGGCCCCGCTGGTGTGTCTGTTGGGTGTGGCCGTCCTGGGGTTGACCGTCAGCCTTCGACCGAGCGACGCCTACGCCTCAGCCCCGGTGGGCCTTCGCTCGGCCGGCCGGGTGCGTGAGTCATCGAGCAAGGCCGGTCACGCGGCCGACGACGATGCCCCCAGCTGGACGCCGCAGGCGCTCCTGGCCGTGCTGGGCACCGCGCCGGAGTCCGCGCCCAAGCCGCGGACAGCCCTCTACGTCGGCCTGGTCGGCGTTGCGAGCCTGGCTGAGAAGCAGGGGCCCGAGGCCATCGGCCTGCTGCGCGAGTTCCGCGGGGCCATGCTGCCCATCGTCGCCGCCTGCCGCGGGCACCTGGGCCGATTCACTCCCGACGGCATGCTCTGCCTCTTCGGCGCCGCCGGCGACGACTCCCGCCACGCCGCCGACGCCGTCACCGCCTTCCTCCAGATGCAGGCGTCAATCCGCAACCTGGCCAAGCGCTTCAGTGGCAAGGGCCTGCCCGCCGTCTCGCTCCTGGCGGGCGTCAGCAGCGGCCCCGTGACCCTCGGCGACGCCGGCACCTCCGACGTGGCTGACCTGACCATCCTCGGTGATCCGGTACGCCTCGCGGGCCAGCTCCAGTCCGCCAACACCCACGTGGGCACCACCTGCCTCGTCAGCGAGTCGACCTTCGCCCAGACCAGCTCGGGCGTGCTGTACCGGCCCGTGGGCCTGCTGCGTCTGCCCGGCCGCGCCAGTCAGCTCATGGCCTACGAGCCCCTGGCCACCCTCAGCCAGGCCACGCGGTGGCAGCAGCAGGCGGCCGACCTCTCGCGTCAGATCGTCCAGGCCTGCCAGGCCAGCCGCTGGGCCGAGGCCCGCACCGCGCTGGGCCAGTATGAGGCAGCCTGCGGACAGGACGGCTTCTGGAAGCTCTACACCAAGATGATCGACTCCGCCGCCAAGCCCGCGTAGGACCTACCGCTCGTCTGATCCCGCCCTTTTTTCTTTGCGACGCGTCGAACCCGCGGCCCGCGCGCCCTGTAGAATCACCACGTCCTTGAACACCGTCACACCTGCGGGCCCTTAGACATGTCCCAGCGAACCAGCCGCACCGTTGTCTTCCTGACCCTGATGGTACTTCTTATGACCACACCCCACGCCTGTGCCGCCGAATCCACCACCGCTCCCACGACCCAGCCCGCCTGCCCCCGAGTGCTCCAGCAGCGGGCCGACCGCCTCATCGTCGAGCTGCCCAACCGCATGATCGTCATCGTGCAGGAGCTGCACAGCTCGCCGATCGTCTCGGCCCAGGTCTTGGTCAAGACCGGCTCGATCTATGAGCAGGAGCACGTCGGCGCGGGCCTGTCGCACTTCCTCGAGCACCTCCTGGCCGGCGGCACGACCTCCACGCGCTCCGAGGAACAGACCCGCCAGCTCCTGGGCAGGATCGGCGCCCGCACCAACGCCGCGACGAGCCTCGACACCGTCCGCTACTACATCAACACAACTCGACCCTACGCCGCCACCGCCGTCGACCTGCTCTCGGACTGGATGCAGCACAACCTCATCACTCAGGCTGAATATGAGCGTGAGCGCCAGGTCATCCAGAACGAGTTCGACATGGGCAAGGGCGAGCCCGCCCGGATCTTCTGGAAGGCCACCCAGCAGGCCCGCTATCTCGCCCACCCCGCCCGCCACCCGACGATCGGCTACCTCAACGAGTTCCTCCGGATCAGCCGCGACGAGATCTACGCCTTCTACAAGCGGATGTACGTCCCGAACAACATGGTCTTCGTGGTCGTCGGCGACGTGGACAAAGACGTGATCTCCACCCAGATCGCCGATCGCTGGTCGAATACGCCGGCCGGCGAGCTGCCCTCGCTCAAGTTCCCGGTCGAACCGTTGCTCGATCACCCGACCGATGTCACCGCCCGGGCTGACGTCCGCGCCCCGCGCCTGCGCCTCGCCTGGCCCGGCACGAAACTGGGAGAGGACGGCGATTTCGCCCTGGACCTGCTGGCCAACGTCCTGGGCGAGGGCGAGTCGTCCGTGCTCGTTCGCACCGTCCGCGACGAGGCCCGGGCCGTCAACACCATCGAGGCCTACAACTACAGCGCCCACTGGGGCAAGGGCTTCTTCGGCATCGACGCGGAGATCAACACACCCCCGGAAGGTGTATCCCTCGACGCGGCCATCGAGAAGGCCAAGGGCCTGATCCTCGCCCAGGTCCAGCGCATCGCTGACGAGGGGATCACCGAGTCCGAGCTCGCCCGCGCCCGTCGCCAGACGCTCACAGCCGTCCTCCTGAGCGCCCAATCCGCCCAGGGCCTGGCTGCACGCCTGGGCTCGGACATCATCGCCACGGGCGACCCGGACTACCTCCGCCACTACGCCGACGCGATCGAGAAGGTCACCGCCCAGGAGGTCCAGCAGGCCGCTAAGCGGTTCCTCGACAACCAACGTCTGATCACCGTCACGCTCCTGCCGGCCTCGAAAGATGACGCCATTTCCGAGCTCTCCCGCCCCGCCGATCCGCCCGGCGCCGCCGACTTCTCCACCGAGCCCGTCAAGCTCGACAACCAGCAGCTCCTGGCCCGGCTTGATGAATCACTGCGCTTGGCGTCGGCCGACCGCTCCGCCCCGGCCTACGACCCCGTCGAGCGCTTCACCCTCTCAAATGGTCTGCGCGTCCTGGTCAGCCGCAACACGCTCGTCCCGGGCGTCTCGATCCAGCTCTACCACCTCGGCGGCTCCCTGGCCGACACCCCCGGCCGCGAGGGTCTGGCCAACGCCGTGGCCGAGATGCTCACCCGCGGCACCACCACCCGCACCGCCGACGCCATCTCCACCGCCGTGGACGACCTGGGCGCCTCGCTCGAGACGGCGGGGGGGTACAACAGCTTCTACGTCCAGGCCGTCTGCCTCTCCGACGACTTTCCCAAAATGCTCGAGCTCGCGGCCGATGTCGCCCTGCACCCCTCTTTCCCCGTCGACCAGTGGAAGATGGTCCAGCAGCGCCTGCTCGCGGCCATCGACCGCCAGAACGACCAGTGGTCCACCGAGCTGCGCAACCGCTTCCGTCAGGCCTACTACGGCAGCCACGTCTGGTCGCAGCCGACCGTCGGCCGGCGCGACGCCGTCGCCGCCCTGACCCCGGAGGATCTGGCCAAGTTCCACACCTCGCACCTGGGCGCGTCGCAGGCCGTGCTCGCGATCGTCGGCGACGTCGACCCTCAGAAGGCTCACGACCTTGCGGAGCAATACTTCCGGGAGATGCCCGCCAAACCGGCCGTGCCGTTCAATCCCGCCCAGCCGCAGGCTCCCACCGCCGCCGCGGCGCAGTTCCCCACGCCTAAACCCCTCGCGGCCGTGCAGATCGGCTTCGGCCCGGGCATCACCCGCACCAGCCCGGACTACGCCCCGCTCCAGGTTCTCAGCCGCATCGTCAGCGACTTCCCCTCGGGCCGGCTGGAAAACGCCCTGCGCGGCGAGGGTCGGGGTCTGGCCTACGCCGTCGGGGCCGGCA
>JADZCW010000258.1 GCA_020851395.1 Phycisphaeraceae bacterium | reverse complement strand
GACGAGCCGGCCTGGTTTCCCCGAGCAAGCCGCGGCCGTGGCGAAATTGGCAGACGCGCCAGCTTGAGGTGCTGGTGGGAGTCAAATCCCTTGGAGGTTCGAGTCCTCTCGGCCGCATTAAGACCCCTCCTGCAAGGGAATCCGTCAAGCCCAGGCATGTCCATGCCTGGGTTTTAAAATAGGCGGACCTGACCCGCCCCCCGCACCCCACGATCAGCCATGCTCCGCGAACTGCACATCTCGAACCTGGCGGTGATCGAAGAGGCTCATTTGGAGTTTCACGAGGGCCTGAACTGCTTCACCGGCCAGACCGGGGCGGGCAAGAGCCTCGTCCTCGGTGCGTTCGAGATCCTGTTGGGCCTGCGCAGTGGGGCTGACTACCTGCGGCCGGGGGCGGACGAGTCACGCGTGTCGGGCGTGTTCGAGCTGCGCGATGAGCCGACGGCCTCCGCGGTGAGCGGGCTGCTGGACCAGACCGTCGCGGCCGGTGAGCAGTTGCTGCTGACCCGCAAGCTCCACGCCTCGGGCCGGTCGAGCTTTTCCGCCAACGGCCAGCCGGCGACGGCCGCGATGATCAAGGCCGTGGGCGAACTGCTCGTGGACGTGCACGGTCAGCACGACCACCAGTTCCTCCTCAAGCCCTCGAACCAGCTTCTCATACTCGACGCCTTCGCCGGCTGCGAGGTGTTATGCGCGAAGTTCTCGACCCTGCACCGGCAGGTCGGCGAGGCGGTGCGCCGCGCCACCGAGTTGCGTCAGAGCGCCAACTTCCGGGGGCAGCAGATCGAGTTGCTCGAATTCCAGGCCCAGGAGATCGACACCGCCGCCCCAGTGGCCGGCGAGTTCGACGAGCTTAAGGACCGCCACCGCCGGCTCTCGAACGTGCAGAAGCTCAAACGCGACGTCGGGCAGGTCTACTCCGCCCTCTATGAGACCCAGGGGGCGATCCTCGAACGCTTGCGCGCCATGGCGCACGTGCTCGAACAGCTCGCCGAGATCGACGACCGCCTGAATGATCCCTCCAAGCAGGTCACCTCCAGCGTCCACACCCTCCACGACGTCGCGATGGATTTGGCACGCTACCTCGACCGGCTCGACCTCGAACCCGAGGAACTTGGCGAGGTCGAGGCACGCCTCAATACTCTCAACCGGATGATCGCCAAGTACGGCAGCGCCGCGGGCCCGGGCCAGGACCCCTTGGCCGCCGTGCTGGTCTTCCGCGATCAGATCGAGGCCCAGCTCCGCGAGCTCCGGGGACAGGACGCCGACGTCAGCCAGATCGACCAGCAGATTGCCGGGTGGCGCGCGGAATTGGCGGAGGTCGGCAAACAACTCACCGCGGCGCGCCAGGCCGCCGCCGCGAAGCTGCGGCCCCTGGTCGAGAAGGAGCTGTCCGAGCTGGGCATGGCCGAGTCGCAGTTCATGGTCGACCTGCTGCCGGCGGAGGACTCCGCCAGCGGCCTGGAACTGGTGGAGATGATGGTCCGTCCCAATCCCGGCCAGCCCGCCCGCCCGCTGCGGAAGATCGCCTCCGGGGGCGAGCTGTCGCGCGTCATGCTGGCGGTCAAGTCCATCCTGGCCGGCAGTGACCGCGTGAGCGTGCTGGTCTTCGACGAGATCGACGCCAACATCGGCGGGAGGATGGGCACCGTCATCGGCCGCAAACTCCACGCCCTGACCGGCGACGCGCCCAAGCCCAAGCGCGGCAAGTCAGCCCAGAAGAACAGCCATCGACACCAGGTCCTGTGCATCACCCACCTGCCCCAGATCGCCGCCTTCGCCGACCGGCACTTTCGCATCCGAAAGGACGTCGACGGCCCCCGCGAGCAGACGCGCACGAGCGTGGAGGTGCTGTCGGGAGACCCGCGCGTGGATGAGCTGGCCGAGATGCTCGCGGGCAAGAACGCCACCAAAACGACCCGTCAGCAGGCCGAGGAACTCCTGCATGCCGCCGGACGGTAAGACCCCCGCGGTAAGATAGAGGCATGCAGCCGCTAAGGATCGGCAACGTCCAACTCGAAACGCCGCTCCTGCTGGCGCCGATCGCTGGCTATTGCGACCTGGCGTTCCGTCTGGTCGTCCGCTCCGTCCGCGGCGAGCATGGCGGCGTCGGCCTGGCGTGCACGGACCTCCTGTGCCCGCAGGCGATCCTCAACCAGAGCCACAAGTCCCTCTGGCTGGCGGCGACGAGCCCGGAGGATCGTCCCCTGTGCATGCAGCTCTACGGCCGCGATCCGGGGATCATGGCCGAGGCGGCGGCTTGGGCGGTCGAGCACGGCGCGACGATCGTCGACGTGAACATGGGCTGCCCCGTCGACAAGGTCACCAAGAAGAACGGCGGTTCGAAGCTGCTCTGCGCGCCGGGCCTGGCCGTCGACATCGTCCGCGCCATCGTCCGCGCGGTCGAGCCCTCCGGCACGCCCGTGACCTGCAAGATCCGCCTGGGCTGGGACGACGCCTCCTTCATAACCCGCACGCTGCCCATCGCCCTGGCCGACGCCGGTGCCGCCGCCATCACCGTGCACGGCCGGACCACCGAACAGAAGTTCCGGGGCAGCGTACGCCTCGAAGGCATCACCGAGGTCGTCGAGGTCATGGCCCGACATCACTCCACGGTGAAGGTCATCGGCAACGGTGACGTGCGCTGCCCGCATGACGCCAAGCGGATGATCGACACCACCGGCTGCCACGGCGTGATGATCGGCCGCGGGGCGCTCAGTCAGCCCTGGATTTTCCGCGACACGGCCCACTACCTGGCCACGGGGCGTCTGCCTGAGCCCCTGCCGCGTGCCGAGCGGGCCAGGCTGGTCCTCGATCACTTCGAGAACCTCCTGCGCTTCCGGGGGGAGCGGATCGCGCTGAACACCATCCGCCAGCGGATGAGCTGGTACTCCCCGCACGTGCAGCCCTGGCCGAACCTCAAGCGCGACGTGCAGACGATCGCGTCGGCCCAGGCGATGCGGGAGTTCATGCAGGCGGGGATCGATCGATATAGGGACCTGCCTTCCCCCGTGCTCCAGGCGCCGGCTGGTGACGCTCGGGCTTGAATCCAGGGTCATGCCCCCGCCGCGTTGACGCGGACGACAACCTCGGCGCTCCGCCGCGGGGAGATCGGCGCGCCCCGGTGACAGCAGTATGGCATTGAGCGATTTAGAAAACAGAAGAGGCTGTTGATCGTCTGCGTGCTCGGGGTAGATTCGTTCTTGTACAGCCCACGGACGTTCTCCGGTCGGCGAGCGTCCCGGCGGCGAACCAGGAAAGGAGCCGGGCATGAGGACTCAGAGAGTCCGCGGGTTATCCATTGCGCTGATCGGGGCATCACTGATCACGGGCCGGGCGTGGGCGGCTGCGAGCCTGAACCTGGCCGAGGCGTTTTCGGAAATCAAGGCCAAACTGGCCGACGGCGACCAGGGACCGGCGACGATCATGGCCCTGGGCGACAGCCTGACGTTCCAGGACACGAGCTGGGTGCCCGTCTTTCGCACGCTGGTGCAGCAGGAGTTCGGCAACGCCGGGCTGGGGTATCAGGCCTTCAGCCGTTGGACGGGGGGCGGATTCAATCCGGGGTGGGTCGAGGGCCGGATTAATCAGGACACGTCGCCTCATTCGAGCCTTGACGGTCTGTGGATGAGCACCTCCCTGGCGGGCAGGACGGCGTTCCTGGACGCCTGGAGCCCGAGCATCGAGCTCCAGTTCGTCATGCGGCCCGGGGGTGGGCGATTCGAGGTGGTCGACACGTCGAACCACGTCCTGGCGATGCTCGACTCAAACGCCGATGGGAATCAGATCGGCACATGGAGCTACACCCTCCCCGAGGGCCAGAAGCGGCTCTGGATCAGGACGCTCGACGACAAGCCCGTGACGCTGCTGGGCGAGGCGCACAAGATCGAGGGGCCGGGCGTGCGGATCGACCGCGCGGCCAACGGCGGGTGGGGCGTCCAGAACTTCCTCCAGCGCGACTGGACGTTCGACGCCCAGCTCCAGCACGCCGCGCCCGACCTGGTGATGATCTGGCTGGGTCAGAATGACCAGGGCTATTCCCAGGCCGGCTACCGCGACAAGATCAACGCCCTGGTGGACCGGGTCGAGGCGGACCTGCCCGACGCCTCGATCGTGCTGATCGGGACCTACCAGCAGGACAGCGGCAACCTCTGGAAGATGGTCGGCGGGATGCAGGACGTGGCCCTGGCTCGCGGGCTGGGCTTTATCAACCTCTACACCACGGCGGGCGATCACGCCTTCTTCACTTCGCACGGGTACCTGTTCGACAATGCCCACTTCAGCCAGGCGGGCGGGCAGTACATCGGCCAGTTGATCTTTGACGCCTTCATGACCGACGGCGCCAGCCTCAGCCAGGGCGTCACGGGCGACTACAACGAGGACGGCCAAGTCGACGTGCAGGACGTCAACCCCTTCGTCATGGCCTTGACCGGTGGGGTCGTGCCCGGTCGGTACGGGGACATGAACAACGACTACAGGATCAACGTGCAGGACATCAACGGTTTTGTGCGCCTGCTCGGAGCAGCGGGCGGTCATGCCGGGATCGTGCCCGAGCCCGCGGCGTTGGGGATGATCGCCCCCGTGACGGCGTGGCTGATCGGACGACGCCGGGTCCGTTCGTAGGCCCGCCGACGGAGGTTTCGAAGCCGTCGTGGTTCGGCGCGCGAAAAAACGCCCTGGTTCTCAGGGCGTTTCTCTTTTCCATTGGATGATGGCGGCCGCTACTGATTGAGCATCTTGACCAGGTTGCTCGTCGGCAGCGTCAGGGCGCCGTGGGCGCGGGCGGCGGCCAGGGCCAGGTCGCCCTTGCTGGTCCGGACCAGCTCGAGCACGCGGTCCTGTTGGCCCGGGGTGAGCTGGTTGCCGAAGTACTCGGACGACTGGGCCAGGCTGCCCAGCAGCGCCACGCGCAGCTCATCGGGCAGGCGGCTGTCCAGGGCCACGTCCGCCAGGGCCCTCTGCGCCTGGGCGTCCTTGATCAGGGCCAGCACGGCCGCTGAGGAGGAGACGACCTGGGCCCGCGAGTCGGTCAGGCACTGGAGGAGGGAGGACTCAGCCTCGGAGACGTTAAAGACGTTGCCGCGGGTCAGGGCCACCTCGCGGAGCAGGCCCAGGGCGGTCAGGGCGTACTTGAGGGCCTCGTCCTCGGCCATCGCGGGCCCGGCGTAGGCCGCCAGTTGCGGGGCGACGGCCGCCTGGAGCTTCTGCACGTCGGCGTCGAAAGTCGTGAGCATCACGCCCTTGACCTGGTCGAACTCGCGGTTGAGCTCAGGCAGATCGGTCGGCTGAGCGACGATGACCAGGGGGGCGTTGCTGAGCTTGTAGTGCTCGCCGGCGAGTTTGTGGAGGCTTACGGTGTCGGCGGGGCTCAGGCCGCTGATGATCAGGTCGATGCCGGACAGGGCGGTGACCTCATCGGCCATGGCGGCGTAGGACGAGCCGCCCACCGGATCGTAGCCCAGGCCGCGGGCCAGATCGATCAGGGTGTTGAGCGTCTCGGCCGGCGCGACGACCATGGCGTGGCGCTGGCTGGTCTGGCGGATGGCCTCGGACAGGACGGGGGTGACACGGAACGAGCCGGTGAAGGGTTCCTCGGGCCGGGCTTTAGTCAGTGCGAAGGCGGCCTCGTAGCGGACGCGACGGTCGGGCGAGGCCATGGCGTCGAGCAGCGGCTGCAGGACGTCGTGGTTGGCCGCCAGGGTGCTGGTGCCGGCCGTAGCGTCCAGGCCGCGGATGGCGTCCAGGGCCAGCTCGGGGTTGTTGGCCGCCAGGGCGCGGGCCAGGACGTCGGCCTGACGGAGCGGGCCGGCCATGCTCAGGTAGTAGCTCGGGGGCTGGGGCTCGCGATAGGTCGGGTCGGTCTCGTCGGGGCCGAGGGAGTTCTCACGGCGGAGGTTCGACGCCAGCCAGAGGCTCAGGGCCGGGTCGAGATTGGGGTCGAGGCTCAGGGCCTTGCGGGCGGCCCGCATGGCCAGGACGTCGCCGAAGATCGAGCCCGGCACGCGGACCTCGACCAGCCCGGTGGCGGGGGTGAATTCCCAGACGATGCCGGCGTGGGTCTTGGCGTCGAATCCGGGCTGGGCCTCGTGGCGTTCGACCAAGGAGGCGTAGTTGTAGGCCAGCTCCAGGAACAGCCGCGCCGCTGGTTGATCGGGCGCCGAGGTGCGAGCGAGGATCCGGCGGTAGGCCACGTCGACGATCTGCCGCGCGCCCGCGTCGGTCTTGGGGTCTTCGAGCAGGGCCTTGAGGTAGGGCAGGATGCGGGGGTGGCCGATCTCGGCCAGAGCTTGAGCGACGAGCGAGAGGTTGGCGGCGTCCAGACCCGCGAGCGATTCGCCGAGCGGGTAGACCAGCGGGACGCCGACCTCGACGATGGCGCCGGTGACGTACGGGCGCAGCTCGGGGTGCTCCTGCTGACGGAGCGATTCGAGGAGGATCGGGGCGGCGAACTGGCCGGCCTCGCGCAGGACTTCGATGGCGCGTGAGCGGGCCCGGCTGCCTTGCGCCAAGCGCATCACCGCGTCGCGGAGGCGCTGCGGGTCGCGGGCGCGGGCGAGGATGGCCTTGTTCAGGTAAGCGTCCAGGGCCATCGCGGCCGGCCGCAGGGACTCAACCTTGACCGCCCGGGCCAGGACGCCCTGGTAGTCGGTGAAGCGGCCGGCCTCGACGGCGTCGAGCAGGACGTCGGGCTGGTCGAGCTTGACCAGGGCCTCGGCGGCGGCGGCGGCGAGCTCGGGGCGGGCGACCAGGACGTAGTGGTTAAAGTCGTCCCAGAGCTGGGCGACGTCGGGCGTCTGGGCCTGGGCCGAGCCTTCCGTCGTGCTCGCGGTCTGCGCGGACGACGAAAGGCACAGCAGGGCCGACGTCAGGGCAACGGCGCCGACGATCCAGCGTGATCGCGTGCGATTGAGCATTGAGGTCCACTCCGAAGAAGGCCGGGACATCCGGGGATCCGGGGGTAGCCGGGCCCGAGGGCTTCAGGGACGGTTCCGAAAAACCCTGGAAACTCCAGAAGATTCCGGGACTTGGGGGAAGCTCGGGCGTTCGGTGGGGGGAAGCCGATCGTTAACGGGCAATCTATCGGCAGTTAAATCAAGCGTCAAGCGTAAAGAGCAGGTGTTCTTCTGCCCCCGGCGGGGGGGTGACGCTCGTACCGACCTCGCCAAGACCGTCAAAATCCCGTCACGGAGGCATGTTGGGTTGCTCCATGCCTGCCGTCTTTGTCCGCCGCCACGGGCGCGGGTAGTGTGTCAGCCACTTTCCGTCATGCATGGTCCCACGCCACGGAGCCAGGATCGATGACCCATCCCCCCGCCTCAGCCGACGCCGCCACGCCACAAGGCACGGACCCCCTGACCTGCAACCCCGTCGCGGCCGTCCGTGCCCGCTGGGCCTGCAACGTGCCCGATCTCAAGGCGGGCGACTGGCCCGGCTCGGCGATCGTCTGGCCGGCCTGGGCCGCCTACGAGACCAACGCCCGCCAGGGGGGCAACTCGCGGACCGTCTACTCCGTCCTCGACGGCCAACTCCTCTACCCCTACATGGGCCCCTGGGCCGACCAGATGCAGATCACCTGCGTCAGCGGGGTGGCCCTGATCATCGAGTGGAAGCGCGGCACCAACGTCTGGCGCGAGAAGTTCGTCCACCCCGGCGAGACCTACACCATCCGGCTCGTCGGCCCGGAGGACAACGCCATGATCGAGGGGCCCGCGGAGGGGTTCAGCGTCTCACTGGCCAACGTCCACCCCCGGAAGATTCGATAGCCCGTGTTGCCGAGTCGACGGATGGGCCGGTCACACCGACGGTCAATCAGGCGTGTGTGGATGCGGGTGCAGACGGTCGGGGATGGGGCCTTGGAGCAAGGGATCGTTGGTCTCGACCATCCAGCGATGTAGAGCCGCCGCCAGCTCCCGCCGGACGTCGGCCAACGCCGCATCGCCCGCCAGGTTCCGTGTCTCGTGCGGGTCCGCCATCACGTCGTACAGCTCCTCCGCCGGCCGGGGCTTGGACAGCGGCGGCCACAGGTCGTTGTACCAGGCCTCAAAGCGATCGTTAAAACGTTCGACCTCCCCCGGCAGCCACTGCCACTTGGGCGCGTCGGCGAAGTTGCGGATGTAGTGGTAACGTCGCGTGCGAACCGCCCGCATCGGATCGAACCCCCCGTGATAATTCCGCTCCGTGAAGATCATCTCGTGCGGCCGATACGCCTCGCCGGTCAATCGCGGCCAGAACGATCGCCCGTCCATCCCCGCCGGCGCCTCCACGCCCACCGCCTCGAGCAGCGTCGGCGCGATGTCCACCGTCTGGATCAGATCATCCACCACCATGCCCGTTCGCACCCCCGGGCCGCGCAGCATCAGAGCCACCTCCACCCCGTGGTCGTAGAGCGTGCTCTTGCTGCGGACCCCGCTGATTCCATGATCGGTGGCGAAAACCACCAGCGTGTTCTCGGCCAGACCCAGCTTGTCCAACCCCTCGATCAGCGTCGCGAAGTGATGGTCCATGAACCGGATGCACCCCCGGAATCGGCGCATCTCCCGCCGGATCGGCTTGACGTCCGGCAGCCACGGCGGCACGTGGACCTCTTCGAGCGCGGGCATGAAGGCTTCGTAACGTGAGCCGTGGTCGAAACGGTCCTGGCTGTTCCATCCCGACTCGTGCACCTCGAGCAGCCCCAGGTTCATGTAGAACGGCCGACTGTCCTTGCGCTGGGCGAGGTGGGCGATGGCGCGGGCGAAGACGTCCTCGCTGCGGTGATCGGGTGCGAGCTGCGTCGAATACCGATTCATCGCGTGCTTGGCCCGCTCATGCTGGAAGCCCGTGTGGAGGGTCTCGAAGCCGGCGTCGTTGAGGTGATCAACGATGGTCCGCTCCGCCAGCGGCATCGACCACCCCTGATTGACCAGCCCCATCAGCCCGTTGTGGTGGGCGTACCGTCCCGTCTGGATCGTCCCGCGGGACGGGCTGCAGCAGGGCGAGTTCGTGAACGCGGCGTCGCAGCGAGCCCCCTGACCCGCGAATCGATCGAGGTTCGGCGTCGCCACCCCCGCGCCGTAGCACCCAAGCTCTCGCCCCAGGTCATGGCAGATGACAAAGACAATATTCCGCGGCCGAGAATTCATGGCGTGTCTTGCTCCAGCGGTTAGAGCATCAGCTGAAGGTCGACGACGTCGAGCCAGCGGTCGAACTTGTAGCCGACCTCGACCATGTGCGAGACCCGTGTGAACCCGAACCGCTCGTGCAGGGCGATGCTGGCGGTCTGCTCGCCGTCGATCACGGCGATGATGCTGTGATGCCCGTGCTGCCGGGCCAGCTCGATGAGTCTGGCCAGCAGGATTGAACCGATGCCGTGCCGCAACCGGTCGTGGCGGACGTAGATCGAGTCCTCGACGGTGAAGCGGTAGGCGTGGCGCTGCTTGTACGGCGAGAGCGATCCCCAGCCGACGACGCGATTCGCCATCTCGGCGACGATGATCGGGTGGGCCGAACCGTGCGCGGCGAACCAGGCCGCCCGGTCCGCCATCGTCTCGGGCTCGGTCTGGTAGGTGCAGGTCGAGCGGCTGACGTAGTGGTTGTAGATGTCGTTGATCTCGGGCAGATCAACGGCGACGGCGGGCCGAAGGCTGACGGCAGTTTCATGGCCAAGGGTCATGAGGCATCATGATAGCGGCCATGCCAAAAGGTGTGATCAGAACCTGCCCGGGGGGCGAGGCCGTGCGGTGATTGCCTTGCCCGAGCGTGACGGTCATAATCACCTGCCCCGGCCAAACGTGGGTCCGGCAGCCGGCGTCGGCGTCGTGTGCTTAAACCATGCTCAAATTCCTCACATTCGAGGGCGGCAGGCAGGTCAAGAAGGCGCCCCTGCGCAACGCCTGCATGATCGGCCCCGACGGCAACTGCCTCTGGGCGGAGATCGAGTCCGGCGGGGGGATGATCACCTGCCGCAAGCGAGAGGCGGGCGTGGCGGCCCTGTCGCTGCAGCGATCGGTCGGCGACTGCGGGACGCTGACGCTCCAGACCACGCTGCTGCCCGACCGTGACGAGCCCTACATCCTCAGCCTCGAGCTGGCGAGACATCGGCTGATGCTGCTGTACAACAAGCTCGAGGACTGGGGGATGTTCGATCTGCCCGACGAGCACGCGGCGATGCTGAGGCTGGAGCTGGCGCGTAAGCTCATGGTCGCGGCCCTGTGCGCCGCCCCGACCGATCCGGCCGAGGCCGACCGGCTGGCGGGCGACTGCCTGATCGCGGCGGTCGACGGCAGCGAGGAGCTGGCGCTGGCCCACGCGGAAGTCCTGCTGAACCGTCGCCGCTCGACGGGCGGGATGCCGCAACTGCCGATCGGCTGCGGCGTGGGGATCGAGCCGGTCCATGAGCGCGTGCGCAACGGCCTGGCGGTGAACTTCGACTACGTGCGGCTGCCCACGCCCTGGAGCGAGCTGGCGCCGGCCGAGGACGAGTACCGCTGGGGCCCGCTGGACCAGTGGGTCGAGTGGGCGACGCTGAGCCGCCTGCCGATCATGGCCGGGCCGATCATCAGCTTTACGCCCGGCGTGATGCCGGACTGGATCTACATCTGGGAGGACCAGTACGCGCAGATCCGCGACGTGCTCTACGAGCACACCGAGAGGCTGGTCAATCGCTACAAGCACGCGGTGGCGGCGTGGAACGTGGTCTCGGGGCTGCACCTCAACGCCCACCTGCCCTTCACGTTCGACCAGATCCTGGACCTGACGCGGATGGCCGTGCTGCTCCTGCGCAAGACGGCGCCGGCGGCGCAGGTGCTCGTCGAGATCCGCCAGCCGTTCGGCGAATACTTCAGCCGCAACCCACGGTCGATCCCGCCGATGATGTACGCGGACCTGTTGGTGCAGAGCGCGGTGCAGATCGACGGGTTCGTAATCAAGATCCAGATGGGCCAGGCCGTCGAGGGCCAGTACACGCGGGACCTGATGCAGATCAGCCACCTGCTCGACTACTTCTCGGCCCTGGGGGTGCCGCTGCACGTGGTGGTGTCGGCCCCGAGCCAGCCGGTGGACGAGACGATGATCGCGGCCGTCGACCCGGAGAAGCCGGTCGACCCGGACTGCGGGTTCTGGCGTCGGCCGTGGTCCCCGCTGGTCCAGGCCCACTGGCTCGAGGCGGTGATGCAGATCACGCTGAGCAAGCCCTTCGTCGAGTCGGTGGCCTGGCACGACGTGATCGACCATCCGAACATCGAGCTGCCGATGTCGGGGCTGGTGACGGAGGACCTGCAGCCGAAGCTGGCGTTCGGCCGGCTGGTGAGCCTGCGGCGTCAGATCGTGCCGCGAACCGCGGACCCGGCCGCGATGTCCTCCGCGGCCAACGACGAGACGGCCCCCTGGACGCTCCCGGAGTTCCTCAAGAGCTCCGACCCTGACACAGAGGTTCAGTAGACGTGAACGATCGAGCCAAGGTCGTAGCGCTGCTGGCGGTGACGTTGACGGCCGCGTCGGCGGTGATGTATTGGTGGACGAAGACCTCCGCACAGCCGCCAACGCCGACGGGGTATGAGCTGACGATCGACCTGAACACCGCGACGCCGACCGAGCTGGCCTGGCTGCCGGGCGTCGGGCCGGCGTTGGCGCAACGGATCGTCGAGGAACGCGACAAGCGAGGCGGCTTCGGGTCCGTCAACGATCTTGAGTCAGTCCCGGGGATCGGGCCGGCGAGGCTCGAGGCGATCGCTGCAAGGGTGACGATCAGCTCGCCGGCACAGGATCACCCGCCGGCCGGGGAGCGGGGGGAATCCGCGGGTCCGTCGGGTCCTGCTGGAAGCGGGCCCTGAGGGGGGGTTTCGAGTAACGCTTGGCCAGGTTCGGGCCGATGGTCACGCGGGCGACGATGCGGGCGCCCAGCAGCACCTTGAGACTCTGCGCCGTGATCTTCCCCTGCGTCACGCTCTGGGGGTTCAGCTCAACCGGTCCGTAGACCAAGGCCTCGCCGCGGAACCTGCCCTGATTGACCAGGTGGCCGCAGACGACCTTGCCGCCCATCGAGCAGTCGCCGGCGATCGTCACCTGCCCCATCGTGCTGAGCTGCCCGTCGATCGGCTCCTGAAGCACGAAGTCCTGCAGTGCGACCGGTTCGGTGCACGCAGGACAGCGCAGGCTCATGGCCTTCTGGCTGACGGAGAATCGATGGCCGCAACTCGGACACCGCACCGTGCGCGTGGCCTTGGGTTTAGGTAAGCGCAGGAAGAAGGCGTCGAGAGCAGGTCTTAGGGGGCTCAAGAGGCTCGGGCTTGGGGCGTGCTCTTGGGACCGACCGCCACGCGATGCGGCTGGGACGCGCTAAGCGTCTTGGGCCGACGGCGGCGGAGGATGGTGTCCAGAGAGGTGGGCATGGTGTTGACGGGCGTGGCGGCTTCTTCAGCTTCCTCGGCGGCCTGGTCGTCGGCGAGGTTGAGCGCTGCGGCCCGCTGGGCGGGAGCCTCGGACTCGTCATCCTGATCAGCCTCGTCGGCCGCGGGCAGGTTGATGTCCGTCAGCACGCGCTCGGCCGCGGCCAGGGCGTTGGGGCCGACGAAGACCTGCCCCTGGAACACCGCGCCCTCGGTGACGCTCAGGTGGCTGGTAAAGAGCTGGCCCGACAGGCTGGCGGTGGCCAACATCTCGACGCCGTGCTCAGCCACGACGTCGGCCTCAGCGTTGCCCGCCAGGCGGACGGCCCCAGCGACGACGGTGCCGGCGATGTGGCTGGACTCGGTCAGCTCCAGCAGCCCGCGTACGCGGAGCGTGCCCTTGAACTGGCCCATGATGACGGCGTCGTTGTCCAGCGAAAGTTCGCCGGTGATGCGGCAGTCGGCGCCTAGCACGGTTTTGTGGTGAGTCTGGTCGCTCATGATGGACCCCCAACTCCTTGACGTGGGTGTCGGCGGAATAAGAGGCCCGGACAGGCCTCAGCGTCAGTTACGATCGGACGCCTGCCCTGTTTTCGTCCAATCTCGGACCTTCCGGCCAGCGAATAATTCCCCGGGCGTGGTTCTCGGACCTTAGCGGGGTCCAGGAACGCTCAGGAACCGAGTTGGGGCGTTACCATGGCGGGACGTGCAAGAGAATCGTCCGAGGATTGACTGATAGGAGCGTCCATAATGGAGCGGGGCAGACAGCGCAGGATCCTCAAGCAGCACGTCAAGACCGACCAGTTGCTCGGCGTCGACGCGGTACCCCTGGGCAGCCCGGCCGAGTCACCGCCGCCATCTGTTGCCGTCGCCGACCGCCTCACCCGTGCCCGGAAGCTCGAAGTCCTCACCACCATCGATGAGCAGGAGGTCCGCAACTGCATCAAGTGCGACCTGTGCGCCAGCCGCACGCAGACCGTCTTCGGCGAGGGTGATCCCGACGCGGCAATCATGTTCGTCGGCGAGGGCCCCGGGCAGACCGAGGACGAACAGGGCCGGCCCTTCGTCGGCAGGGCCGGCGAGCTTCTCAACAAGATGATCGAGGCCATGGGCCTGCGGCGGCAGGACGTCTACATCGCCAACGTGGTCAAGTGTCGGCCCCCGGAGAATCGTACGCCCACGCCGGTCGAGGCCGCGACCTGCGGGGACTACCTCCGCCGGCAGATCCAGACCATCAGCCCCACGGCGATCGTCAGCCTCGGCGGACCGGCGGCGAAGCTGCTCTTAAACACCTCCATCGGGATCACCGCCCTTCGCGGGCAGTGGCACGAGCTGCCCTACCTCGGCCCAGGTGGGAGCTCGATCGCGGTGATGCCCACGTTCCACCCGGCATTCCTGCTGCGACAGTACACGCAGGACAATCGGGCCAAGGTCTGGTCTGACCTCAAGCAGGTGATGCAGTTCGTCAAGGATCACCCGCGGAGCTAGGTGACGTCAGGCGGCCTTGTCGCTGACGCTTGACCTAAGTTCCTTCTGTGTCATCGGTTAGTTATTTGGACCCCGGCCGTCGCGGGTAGGGGGCGGTCTTTTTTTCACCAACTGGGCTCAACCCACAAAAGTCACCCCTCGCGAGGGTCGATGTTCGGCGACAGGGGATGTCCTGCGCCTTTCAAGGCCGTCTCAAGGGTAAGTCGATATGAAAAAAGCGGTTGAGCCGTTCCAGCAGCCTCGGACGTCGGGTCGGCGAAGTCTTCCGGCCGCGTCCCCGAAACCCGAAGTTCACGAGCAGCTGGGAGACGCGATGGGCCTGCTGCCTCCGACGTTGGACCCCGCGGCAAGGATGTATCGCCGGGTGCTGACGGGCTGGGCGCAGGACACGCTGGCCTCCGCCGGCCAACCCTGGTGGCGCGGGCTCGACCCCCTGGCGGACTACCGGGACCGTGACTGGAAAAAGCTCTACGGCGGCAGCGTCCTGGACGACTGAACCGGCCGAGAGGGCTCAATGAACTCTGGCTGGGACGGTG
>JADZCW010000257.1 GCA_020851395.1 Phycisphaeraceae bacterium | reverse complement strand
TCGACGAGCTCATGCAGAACCGCGCCAAGCCCGACGCCTCGACCTACATCGGCAAGGGCAAGGTCCACGAGCTCGCCGAGATGGTCAAGCTCCATGCCGCCCAGGTCGTCGTCTTCGAGAACGACCTGTCCCCCTCCCAGATCGGCAACATCGAGGAGGTCATCGGCGTCAAGGTCCTCGACCGCAGCGAGCTGATCCTCGACATCTTCGCCGGTCGCGCGCGAACCTATGAGGCCAAGCTCCAGGTCGAACTCGCCCAGCTCGAATACACCTACCCCCGGCTCCGCGCCATGTGGTCCCATCTTGAACGCATCGCCGGCGGCGCGCCCACCGGCATCGGCACCCGCGGCCCCGGCGAGCAGCAGCTCGAGATCGACCGCCGCATCGTCCAGCACCGCAAGTCCGAATTGCGCCGCGAGATCGCCCAGATCCAGGCCCGCAAGGCCCGCGAGGTCGAGGCCCGCCGCACCGACTTCTTCACCGTCGGCCTCGTCGGCTACACCAACGCCGGCAAGAGCACCCTCTTCAACACCGCCACCGGCGCCGACGCCTACGCCGACGACAAGCTCTTCGCCACCCTCTCGACCCGCACCCGCCGCTGGTCCCTCGGCGGCGGCGACACCGTCATGCTCTCCGACACCGTCGGCTTCGTCCGCGACCTCCCTCACCACCTCGTCGCCAGCTTCCGCGCCACCTTGGAGGAGGCCGTCCACTCCCACCTCCTGCTGGTCGTCCTCGACGTCGCCGACGCCCGCGCCGCCCAGCAGCTCGCCACCGTGACTCAGGTCCTCGACGACATCGGCGCCGACCAGCAGCGCCGCCTCCTCGTCCTGAATAAAATCGACAAGGTCGAGCACAACGCCGACCTCCTGATCTTCCAGGCCCAGCACCCCGACTGCGTCAGCCTGAGCGCCAAGACCGGCCGCGGCGTGGAAGAACTCGTCGAGAAGGTCCGCCAGTCCATGCGCGGCGTCGAGCAGCGCCTCTGGATCACCGTCCCCATGGCCGACGGCCGCGCCATCCATCTCTTGGAGAACCGCGCCCAGGTCATCGAACGCCACTACGAGAACGACCACGTCCGCTTCGACGTCCTGATCGGCACCCGCCAGCTCGACGAGCTCCGCGCCCAGGGCGTCCGCATGACCATCGCGCCCCCCGAACCTGTCTGACCGTGGTGCACCACGTCGTCCCCATCTCCTCGTGCCCGCGCCCGTTTGACGCCTCGCCGGGAGTTGGTAGCTTTCGCTCAGTTCCTGTTCGAACGATGATTGCGCGCACCCGACTTATAAGGATCTTTGTGTCATGGCTTACCCCATCAAATCTCCCACCATCGGCGACCTCGGCTGGATGGTCCGCCTCTACGCTGAACTCAAGCACGAACAAGGCGCCAAGGGCGTCGACCGCCTCTTCGAACGCGCCCGCAACGATGTCCACAAGGCCCTGAACAAGCTCAAAAAGCTCCCCGTCGATCCCAAGCTCGCCGCCCGCGAGCCCAGCGACCTCCGCTCCATTCTCTCTCTTCGCCCACGTGGCCCGCGCAAGCTCTGGGATGCCTTCGACCCCAAGACCTACGCCGACAAGCTCGAGGGCTCCCTCATGGCCCGCGCCGCCGGATGCACCCTTGGCGCCATCGTCGAGCTCTTCCCCGTGCAGCGCATGGCGGATCTGGCCAAGCTCATGAAGGTGGACTTCCCGCCCACCGACTACTGGCCCAAGGCCGCCAATCCGTTCAACAAGCGTTACGGCATGAGCTACGGCTACGAGTACACCCGTGGCCAGATGGACGGCATCCCCGTCGACGACGACCTGGTCTACACCCAGCTCGGCCTGCTGATCATGGAGGAGTACGGCCCGAACTTCACCACCGCCGACGTCGGCAAGGCCTGGCTCAAGTACCTCCAGTACGCCTGCACCGCCGAGGACATCGCGCTTAAGAATCTCAAGGCCGGCCTCCCCGCCTCCAAGGCCGCCGAGAAGGACAACCCCTACCTCGAATGGATCGGCGCCGACATCCGCTCCGACCCCTGGGCCTACATGGCCCCCGCCTGGCCCGAGAAGGCCGCACTCTTCGCCTACCGCGACGCCTACATAAGCCACCGCCGCAACGGCATCTACGGCGAGATGTTCTTCTCCGCCGCCGAGGCCGCCGCCTTCGCCGTCAAAGACCCCATCGACGCCATCGAGATCGGCCTGTCCGAGATCCCCCAAACCTCCCGCCTCGCCGCCGACGTCAAATGGGCGCTCAAGGTCGGCCCGAAGATCAAGAACTACAAGGCCGGTCGCGCCGCCGTCGACAAACGCTTCGCCGGCATGAACGCCGTGCACACCAACAACAACGCCTGCCTGACCATCTTCGGCCTGTTCATCGGAGGCAAGGACGTCACCAAGGTCATCGGCCACACCGTCGCCATGGGCCTGGACAACGACTGCACCGCCGCCACCGCCGGCAGCATCGTCGGCGCCGTCGTCGGCAAGCGCGGCGTCCCCAAGCACTGGACCCGCCAGTTCAACAACAAGATGCACACCTTCTTGATTGGCCAGAAGACCTTCGCCATCGACGACGTCCTCGAACGCTTCGCCGCCCAGGCCCAGCGCGTCTGGCGAGGAAAGAAGTAGACACCCCTGACGCAAAGGCGACGCATGGCCCCCGACCGACAACTCATCTCTCAGATGGCCGAGCAGCTCCTCGCCGCCGGCGTGCGTCCCGCCGGCGTCCTGCTCGTCCACAGCTCCCTCAAATCCCTCGGCCCGCTCCCGGGCGGCCCCGAGACCGTCGTCCGAGCCCTGCTCGAGGCCCTCGGCCCCCAGGGCACCCTCGCCATGCCCGCCCTGAGCTACCAGTCCGTCGGCCCCTTCCAGCGCGTCTTCGACGTCGTCCGCACTCCCTCGTGCATCGGCGCCATCCCCGAGTTCTTCAGGACCTATCCCTGGGACCCCGGCGCCCCCGGCGTCCGACGCAGCATCTGCCCCACCCACTCCGTCTGCGCCATGGGCCCCATGGCCGAGTCACTTCTCAGCCACCACCACCTCGACACCACCCCCTGCGGCGAGCACTCGCCCTTCCGCAAGCTCCGCGACCTCGGCGGCCAGGTCCTCATGCTCGGCTGCGGCCTGCGCCCCAACACCTCCATGCACGCCATCGAGGAGCTCGTCGAGCCCGAGTACCTCTTTCTCCCCGAGCCCGTCACCTACACCGCCGTCTTAGAGCAGGGCCAGCAGCGCACCGTGGTGTGTCGACCGCATAACTTCCGCGGCTGGGTCCAGCGCTACGACCGCCTCGCCGACGTGCTCAGCCCCGACGAACTGCACACCGGCCCCGTCCTCCGCGCCGTCGCCCACGTCATCGAATGCCCCCCCATGTGGGACAAAGCCCACAAAACCCTCCAGCACGATCCTCTATTCTTCGTCGATCGCCAGCACAACCAGAATTGACTGCCCTCGGGTATTTCCCCCTCGGATCTTGCCCCTCGCCTTCGCGCGACGTTTCAGAGCGATCCGTCTGTATCGGTCTGGATCCACCTCAACCGCCGTTCAACTAAAAGCGTATGAAACAGAATGAGTTATCTGATATGTCAATCTGGGGTATTGCGCGATCACCTCCCGATCAAACTTATGTAATTAGACCGCTGAATTGAGCGAACCGCATGCGAAAAATGGGTTGTACCCGTGCCCGTCTGCGGTATCCTTAATGACTGAATGTAGAGGGCTCCCGTGATGGACGGGGGTGGAGTACATCAAGTAAGCAAGATGCCTAAAAGGCCGCTTGCAGCGGCCAGCGGGGTTGTTAAACCAAAGCAGTTGTCTGCATAAGGGGCAAGGGAAATGAGATACCTGATTGGAGCGATGGTGTGTGCGGGGGTGATGGCCGTGGCCTTCCCGGCCCAGGCCAAGAAGGTGACCACCCCGGACCCGGTGAGCTGCGGCGTGACCGCGCCCTGCACGCCGACCGAGCCCGGCCCGCTCTCGGTCACGCTCAACCTCGACGACGACAAGGACACCCAGATCAAGATCTCCTTTGTCAGCGAGATCGCCAACGTCTGGACCTACAAGGTCGAGGAACTCAAAGGTCGCGACCTCAGCCACTGGAACCTCATCCTTGGTCAATGTCTTGAGTTCGTCACCGGCGCTTCGACCGGCGCGATCATTGGCTACGACGGCAGCACCGGCTACACCGGCATCAAGTGGAACACGCCTGACAGCTTCAGCTCCGGCACCTTCTCCATCACCATGGACAAGGACTACGGCCCCGGCACCATCCTGGTCCTGGCCAAGGCCGGCAACGGCTTCGTCACCGGCGATCTCTACGGCCCGGACTGCTGCGAGTTGCAGATCGTCCCCCTGCCCGCCGCCGCCTGGAGCGGTCTGGCTGCCCTCGGGGGACTCGCCGCCTTCGCCAAGGCCCGCAAGAGCCGCAAGGCCTAAACGACTCGAACATCCAACGCCACGTTGACGCCGCGGAGGTGTGTCCTGGTGAGGGGACATCTCCGCGACGTTCTTTTTGACTCGCTTCGCGCGGACATCCTTCCCACCCCTCGTCACGCCATCCCTCGCCAAGTCAGGAGAAAATCCTCGGATGTAAATCTGGGCAGGCGTTCTGATTGTATTCGTGAGCTGGTGGTGAAAAAACCGCACGAAACCACCGAAAATACCCTCCCAACCCTATTGCGGATCATTGAAAACTGGATACATTCTTACTTGGCTCGTTGGTCCAATACAGGGGGACCTATTGAGTCAAGGCTCGTACGGGACCGCTGTGGTTGGCACGGTCGCGGCTGTGATGGGTCAAATGCCCTTTACTCCCCGCCACCGGACCACGCCACTCCGCCGCGATCCCCCGACATCCACCAACGACGCACAGGGGTTGAGTCACATCTGCTCACGCTCACACACAGGAGAATTAGAGAGTATGCGTGCACTGAAGACATTGTTGTTCGGGGTGGGACTGCTGCTCGTGGCCCTGCCCGCCCAGGCCGGCAGCGTTAATTACGACTGGAATTGGAACTGGAACTGGAATGGTTGCGGCTACGACCCGTGCCCCGGCACGCCCGCCGGCCCGACCACCGCCACTTTCGACTTCTACAAGACCACCGTCACCGTCTCCTTCGTCAGCGAGGTCAACAACACCTGGACCTACCAGGTCCAGGAGACCAAGAAGGCCGGCTACGAGCTCTGGGCCAAGGACCTCAAGAAGTGGGAGATCATCCTCGAGGACTGCGCCAAGTTCATCCTCGGCGCCAGCCCCACCGCCTACATCGACGGTGAGAGCATCAAGTGGGCCGTCAGCAGCAGCTTCACCACCGGCCAGTTCTCCTTCACCCTCAGCAAGGACTTCGGCCCCGGAACCGTCGACCTCAAGGTCAAGGTCGGCGACTATTACAAGTCCGCCTCCATCTACGGCCCCGACTGCTGCGAGGTCCAGCTCGTCCCGACTCCCGCCGCAGCCTGGGGGGGCCTGACCGCCCTCGGCGCCCTGGCCCTGGCCCGCGCTCGCCGCAAGCGCTCCTGATCCGCAATCACTTTACCTTAGTCCCATACGCCGCTGAACCCCGGCCACGGCCGGCACCGTTCAGCGGTGTTTTTTTTTCATTTTCGCCCTCCAGCCAGACCCCTTCCCCGCGTTTTTTCGCAAATCCTTGTCCTATCCAGGTTCACCATCGTTACCCTGCAATGCCCATCCCCCCCGCGGCGTTGAACACAGGTGTCCCGATCATCCCCCAGGTTGTCTCGTCCGGGGTTTTTTTACCGCCCGACGGCCTCATGACAAGACAAAACCCATGCTTTAACGGATCATGGTCACTAGAAAATACCCTCGTGTGTGATTCTTCCCCTCGCCCGCCTGAACCCCGCCCCGCCGCACCGAGTACCCACATCAAGGAAACGCTCC
>JADZCW010000256.1 GCA_020851395.1 Phycisphaeraceae bacterium | reverse complement strand
TCCAGCAGTTCAACACCATCGCCGCCACCGTCACCGCCATCGCCGGCGGCGTCGTCGGCATCTCCCTGCTCGTCGGCGGCGTCGGCATCATGAACATCATGCTCGTCTCCGTCTCCGAACGCACCCGAGAGATCGGCCTGCGCAAGAGCGTCGGCGCCCGACCCGCCGCCATCCTCCTGCAGTTCCTCGTCGAGGCCATCACCCTCTGCCTCGTCGGCGGCCTGATCGGCCTGGTCATTGGTCAGCTCATGACCTGGGGCATGGGCAAGATCCCCGGCGCCCAGCTCGAACGCGCCTACATCCCCGGCTGGGCCATCGTCATGGCCTTCGGCTTCTCCGCCGCCGTCGGCGTCTTCTTCGGCCTATTCCCTGCCGTCAAGGCCGCCCGACTCGACCCCATCGAGGCCCTCCGACATGAATAGGTTTGCCCCCACGACAACCCGCGCCTTCGCGGCCTTCACCGCGACATCCCTCCTCCTCGCCGGCTGCGCCGGCTTCTGGGACGGCTCCCGCTGGGACGACCTCGCCGTCGCCCCCGACCAGGTCCGCCGCGTCAACACCCTCAACCTCCAACCCGCCCCCGATTCCGCCCCCACCACCCAAGCCGCCACTCAACCCACGACTCAACCCGCCGACGAATCCCTCGACCTGACCATCGAGCAATGCCGCCAGGCCGCCCTCGCCCACAACCTCGACCTCCAAGTCGACCTGATCAACCCCGCCATCGCCCGCGAAGGCATCAACGAAGAGGAAGCCCGCTTCGAGGCCCTCTTCCGCACCGACGCCTCCTACAGCAACATCCGTTCCGACCAGCAGTCCCTCACCGGCGGCTCCGAGACCGACGTCGTCAGCGTCACCCCCGGCCTAGAACTCCCCCTCCGCACCGGCGGCTCCGTCAGCCTCGACGTCCCCATGTCCCGCGGCGAACTCTTTGGCCCCGCCGCCCCCGGTGCGGTGGATCCTTACTACTCCGCTGGCACCGCCATTACCCTCTCCCAACCCCTCCTTCGCGGCGCCGGCTTCCGCGCCAACACCCACGGCCTCCGCCTGGCGAGATACCAATCCCAGATCGCCCAGGCCGAAACCAAGCTCCAGGTCATCAGCGTCCTGGCCGCCGTCGACCGCGTCTACTGGCGCCTCTACGCCGCCCGCCGCGAACTCGAGGTCCGTCGTCAGCAGCACGACCTGGCCGTGCGCCTGCTCGAAAAATCCCAGCGCCTCGTTGCCGCCGGCGTAAGCAGCGACGTCGAGGTCATCCGCTCCCGCACCGGCGTCGCCGAGAGCCTCGAGGCCATCATCACCTCCGAGAACGCCGTCCGCGACCGCCAACGCGAACTCAAGCGCGTCCTGAATCGTCCCGACCTCCCCATGCCCTCGCCCACCACCCTCGTCCCCGCCTCCGAGCCCGCCGCCCTCTGGTACGACCTCGATGAGACTCGCCTCATGGATGTCGCCCTGCGCTCCCGCATGGAGATGCTCCGCCTCGAGCTCCAGCTCGCCCAGGACGCCAGCACCCAGGAAAACCTCCGCAACGCCGCCCTCCCGCTCGTCTCCGTCGGCTACACCTACGGCCTGCGCGGCTTAGGCGCGACCCCCTCCGACGCCTGGGACCTCTACTTCAACAAGGACTACCGCGAGCACCGCGTGACGCTCAGCGTCGAAGTCCCCCTCGGCAACGAGGCCGCCCAGAGCCGCCTCCGCGCCGCCACCCTGACCCGCCTCCAGCGCATGCTCAGCAAACAGCAGCAAGAGATCCAGGTCCGCCAGGAAGTCCTCTCCGCCGTCGATCAATTGCACGCCAACTGGCAGCGTATCCTCGTCAACCGCCAGCGCGTCGTCCTCGCCGCAAGAAGCCTCGACGCCGAGCAGCGCCAGTTCGAGCAGGGCCTCCGCACCGCCACCGACGTCCTCGACGCCCAGACCTCCCTCGCCGACGCCGAGTCCTCCCTCAACGCCGCGCTCACCGAGTACGAGATCGCCAAGGTCGACCTTGCCTTCGCCACCGGCACCGTCCTAGGCTCCGCCGCCGTCGAATGGACCCCCGCCGGCCCCGACGCCTCAACAGCGCCCGGCCGCGTCACGACCCTGCCGTCCAACTAATCACCTCACCGGTCGCGGGCGATCAGTACTTCACTGAGCACCCATACGACTTGGTGAACGCCGTCGTCACCGCCTGCCCCGCCATCGCCTCCTCCAGCGCCGCCGTCACGTAATTGTGCGCCGTCGCCGCGTCCGCCTTGTCCGCCGATGGCGTGTCGTCGATCGCCCCCTGATAGATCAATTCACCCGCCGGGTTGATCACGAACATGTGCGGCGTCGTCTTCGCCTCGTACGCGTGCCCCGCCGTCCCGTCCTCGTCCAGCAGCACCGCCGTGGGCTTGGCGTTCTTCTCCGCCGTCGCCTGGTTCCACTCCTCCGCGCTCATGTTCCCCTGCTTGCCCGGGGCCGACGAGCAGATCGACAGCCACACCACCCCCTTGCCCGTGTACGTCTCCTGCAGCTTCTGCATATTCCCCGACTCGTAGTGCTTGCGCACGAACGGGCACTCGTGGTTGATCCACTCGAGCACGACGAACTTCCCCGCGTAATCCGACAGATGATGCGTCTCGCCGTGGCTGTCGACCACCGCGAAGTCCGGCGCCTTGGGCGCTTCACCCGACGGCTGCGTCGCCGCCGACTCGCTCATCGCCACCGCATTCGTTGACGACCAGGCATAGCCCGCCACCAGCCCGCAGGCCAGCAGCACGATCAAAGCCAGACGCACATGACGCATGGTGTCTCTCCTGTTAGAAAAATCCGTGACACGACGATCTAGTCCGCGCCTCCCTCGTCCGGGTTGCTGCGCGGCGGTGAAGGTTCAGCGGGACGCTCCGGCGGGTTCTCCCAGGGTTCAGTCGTGGGGGGTGGTGTTTCGGGTGGCTCAGGCACCGGCGGCTCGCTCGGCATCGTCGCCGGGGGTTCCGGGGGCGCAGGCGCCGGCGGCGGCTGCAGGATCGGCGGCTCGCCCGGCGGCGTGGGCGCCGGCGCCGGGGAGGGCACCGGCCCGGGCGGCACGGGCGGCTCCGGCGGATGCGGCATCGGCGGCGACGGCGGTGGTGGGGGGGTTGGCGTCTCCGCCGGAGCTTCCATCGCCAGTTCCACCGGCAAATCCACCCACCACGCCCGCCGCGTCGCTGGCGTCGCCTGATCCCCTTCGCTCGTCACGCTCAACACCCCGCGCAGCCGCGTCACCCGCTCGTGCCGCTCCGCCAGCTTGCTCAGCTCCAGCACGATCCGCTCCCCGCGCCGCGTCACCACCTGCTCCGCCGCGTGGTCCAGCAGGTCCGACCGTTTGGGGAAAAAGTAAACCTCCGTCGCCTCCGCCGGCAACTGCTCCGCCGCCAGTTCCACCCGGATTTTGCCGTTCCCATCCTCCGTCGCCGACACCGCCGGCGATTCGACCTCCACCGGCAGCCGCTCGGTCGCCTCATGGATCAGCTTCTGATTCTCCGGCGCCACCTCCGCCGGCCCCGGCGCCACGGGCAACTCCAGCCGCAGCTCCACCCGCCCCGGCACGCAGATCTCCTTGCACGCGAGGTACTTCACCTCCGCCCGCACGCTCACCACCCCCGGGGGCGCCTCCGCAGGCACCCCAAGCGCCACCGGCAGCACCACCCGCCCCTCATACCCATAGCTGGTGATCCCCCCCTCCCCGAATTTTCGCGGCGTCGGCCACTGCACCGGACCGACCTGATACCCCGCCGGCAACTCCCACGTCACCGTCGTCGCCAGCCCCGCGTCGCCGGGGTTCATCCAGTACGTGTGCCACCCCTCCTCCATCTCCAGCACGATCCCCAGCGTCATCGACTGCCCCGGCGTCAACGCCACCTGCGGGCTGATCAGCCGCGCCCGCACGTGCGCCGACTCCACCACCGCGCTCGAGGCCGTCTCCGACGGCTCAGCCGACGCCGATTCCCCCGCCGCGCCCGCCGGCGTCATCCACCACGCCGCGCCGAGTCCCAGCCCCGCCAGGCCAACCAACCCCCAGCCTCGGATGATCCGTCTTGCCATGCGCTTGTTCCCACGGGAATGCCCCGCCACACGCTTAGCTTAGGCCCCCGCCCCCGCGCTTTTCCATTGCGCCCGTCCCCCTCATGAAACCCACCGATGGCCATCCCCGCCCGATCCGCGCATAATCCCCCCCATGAGCCTCTCCCGCGAGACCCGCCTGAACCTGATCGTCCTGGCCGTTCTGCTCGTCCTGCTGACCCCCGGCGCCGTCATCCTCGTCCGCAAGCAGCTCGCCGCCACCTCCCGCACGGAGTTCCTCCGCGACCCCGTCCGCGTCGACGCCGCCTACCTCGATCCCACCGACCTGCCCTCGCACATCCGCCGCGTCGTCCCCGCCCCCGTCACCGCCTGGCTCCACACCCTCCCCGACACGTCAAGCCTCACCGACGCCCGGATCACCTGGCACCAGGGCCTCGTCTCCCTCCGCCGAAAGTTCGAGGTCGTCACCGTCATCCCTCCCGCCCCCGGAAGCTGCCGCATCAGCCTCGCCTCCTGGGACCCCGCCATGACCCGCGCCGCCGCCAACGTCGCCTTCAACTCCGACGCGGGCGTCATCGCCCTCCTCACCACGCGCGCCGTCGACATTCCCGACCCCGTCCGCGAGTCCCTCAAGAGCGCCGGCTGGACCACGCCTCCCCACCGCCTCGGCTGGTTCGAGCTCGAGCTCCGCCCACGTCCCTCCGCCGTCCCCGCCACGCAACCCCTCGACACGCTGACCCTCGAAGCCGAATACGATACCCCCGACGGCCGACTCGTCGAGCCCGTCATCATCCCAATCCATCCTGATAGATAATCACTACCTTCCCCGCGCCTCGGGCACAGGCCTGACCACCCCGCGCATGACACTCCCATCACCTCCGCTTCGCGCCCATTTTTCTCGTGCTTTCCACCAATCCTCCGACGCGGTGATATCTACTTTTTACATCAACCCATCAGAACCAAGTCCACATTGAGACCAAACAATCTCCAATCGATGAAGTTCGGTGATAACACAACTTGTCATCGAGGGTTGAGCCAGTATCATCAAGCCCGTTGTCAGGGACGCGACGTCGGCAAGGGGCTGCGGCCGCGGCCGGGGACCAGGGCTGGTCTCTAACTGACGAGAGTTGAGCGACAGCGATTTCCCCACCCACCGATAAATTCGTCTTCCCCACCTGGGCCAACTATCTCCTGCCTGCTTTAATCCTCGCAGGCCTGGGCGCCGCCACCTACGTCCCCACCCTCGCCGTCCTCTCGCTCTCCCCCGGCACCAAGGACGTCGGCTACGCCCCCACCCAGCCTGTCCCCTTCAGCCACGCCATGCACGCCGGACAGCTCGGCATGGACTGTCGCTACTGCCACAACACCGTCGAGAAGGCCGGCTTCGCCGCCATCCCCCCGACCCAGACCTGCATGAACTGTCACGCCCACATCCGCACCACCAGTGAGCGCCTCGCCCCCGTCCGTGACAGCTACGCCACCGGCAAATCCATCGACTGGGTCAAAGTCCACGACCTCGCCGACTACGTCTACTTCAATCACTCCGCACACCTCGCCAAGGGCGTCGGCTGCGTCTCCTGCCACGGCCGCATCGACAAGATGGACGTCGTCCACAACGATCAGCCGCTCACGATGGGCTGGTGCCTCGAATGCCACCGCGCCCCGGAGAAACATCTCCGCCCGCGCGACCAGATCACCAACATGACCTGGGACCCCCTGGCCGAGACCGGCAAGACACAGCTCCAACTCGGCCTGGAGCTCAAGAAGCAATACAACATCCACGACTCGGCCTACATGACCAGTTGCTCCACCTGCCACCGCTAGCCGGTGGCCTCGTGATCTGACGGACGAACGATGGGCCAACAATCACTCACCGAGCACCTACGCGGCCGCACCTACTGGCGCAGCCTCGAACAGCTCGCCGACTCCCCCGAGCTCGCCGCCAGCATGGAGCGCGAGTTCCCAGGCTACGAGCCCGGCGACCTGCTCTCGATGACCCGCCGCGGCTTCATGAAGGTCATGGCCGCCTCCATGGCCCTCGCCGGCCTGACGCTCTCGGGCTGCCGCCGCTGGCCCCAGTCCCAAGTCCATCCCTTCGCCTACCGCCCCGAGGGCGCCGCCCCCGGTGTTCCAAACTACTACGCCACCATGATGGAGCTAGGCGGCGTCGCCACCGGCCTCCTGGCCAAGAGTTACGACGGCCGACCCATCAAGCTCGAGGGCAACTCCCTCCATCCCTACTCCCTCGGCGCCTCCGACGCCTACGCCCAGGCCAGCGTCCTGTCCCTCTACGACCCCGACCGCAGCCGCACCCCGCTCGAAAAGCAGCAAGGCAAGAACCAGCAGCGCGACTGGGACACCTTCCTCCGCTACGCTCAAGATCATTTCGGCGATTTGAAAGCTTCCGGGGGTAGGGGGGTAGCAATCCTGACCCGTTCCGCCTCCGGCCCGACGTTCGTTCGCCTGCGCGAGCTCTTCCACAAGACCTTCCCCTCCGCCACCTGGCACGTCTGGGAGCCGATCAACCTCGACAACACCATCGCCGGCGCCAACCTCGCCTTCGGCCAGCCGCTCCGCACCCACTACGACTTCACCAAGGCCCAGGTCATCGCCTGCTTCGACGCCGACCCCCTCGGCTCGCACCCCGCCCACCAGCGCTACGCCCGCGACTGGGCCACGCTCCGCCGCTCCGTTGACCAGGGCACGATGAGCCGCCTCTACGCCGCCGAGTCGAATCTCTCGATCACCGGCGGCGTCGCCGACCATCGCCTGGCCGTCCGTCCCAGCCGCGTCACCGCTCTGCTCGCCGCCGTCGCCGCCGAGGTCGGCCTGGCCGACATCTCCGTCGAGCTTTCCCCCGAAGAAAAAGCCTTCGTCGCCTCCCTCGCCAAGGACCTCAAGTCCCACCCCGGCGCCTCGGCCGTGATCGTCGGCCCCGCACAGCCCCCAGAGGTCCACGCCCTCGCCCACGCCCTCAACCAGCACCTCGGCAACAACACCAAGACCGTCCACTACACCGACGAGATCCTCGCCCTCGACGGCGGCTGCGCCGGCTCCATCAAGTCCCTCGCCGACGCCATCGCTTCCGGGGGCGTCTCCACACTCGTCGTCCTCGGCGGCAACCCCGCCTATGACGCCCCCGCCGACCTCGCCTTCGCCGACCTGCTCGCCAAGGTCGAGCACACCATCCACCTCAGCGAGTACTACAACGAAACCTCCCTCCTCTGCCGCTGGCACCTCCCCGAGGCCCACTACCTCGAGGCCTGGGGCGACGGCCGCGCCTGGGACGGCGCCGTCAGCACCCAGCAACCTCTGATCCTCCCCCTTTTCAACGGCAAGTCCACCATCGAGCTCCTCGCCGCCCTGATCGGTCGCCCCGCCGCCGGCTACGACCTCGTCCGCGAGACCCTCAGCGCCAACGCGAAGGGCGACTTCGAATCCGCCTGGCGTCAGCTCCTGGAGATGGGCGTCCTGCCCGCCAGCACGCTCCCCGCCGTCCAGGTCGGCCAGGCACGCCCCACCCCGCTCCCCGCCGCGATCAAGACGACTCCCGACCAGCTCGAAGCCGTCTTCACCCCCGACGCTTCCATGTACGACGGGCGCTTCGCCAACAACGGTTGGCTCCAAGAAATGCCCGACCCCATGAGCAAGCTCACCTGGGACAACGCCGCCCTGATCTCCAAGGCCGACGCCGACCGTCTCGGTTTACCCACCTCCGGCGGCATGGTCCGCCTCGAGATCGCCGGCCGCTCGCTCGACATCGCCACCTTCATCCTTCCGGGGGTCGCCCCCGGCTCGGTCATCCTCCCTCTCGGCTACGGCCGCACCGCCGCCGGCAACGTCGGCGACAACGTCGGCTTCAACACCTACGCCCTTCGCACCCTCGCCGCTCTGGACTTCGCCCCCGCCAAGATCACCAAGATCGACGGTTCCTACCTCCTCGCCGCCACCCAGGAGCACCACCTGATCGACGAAGTCGGCGCCTCGGGCCGCGACGAGCGCATCGGCCAGCCGAACAAGTCCGGCTCGATCATCCACGAGGCCACCCTCGCCGAATACCAGGCCGACAAGCACCTCTTCCACCGCGACGACCACGGCAACATCAAGCTCCAGCTCTGGGAGCCCCCCAGCAGCTTCAATGACCCCCACGCCTGGGGCATGGCCGTCGACATGACCGCCTGCATCGGCTGCAACGCCTGCGCCGTCGCCTGCCAGGCTGAGAACAACGTCCCCGTCGTCGGCAAGGAGCAAGTCTCCAAGAACCGCGAGATGCACTGGCTCCGCGTCGACCGCTACTTCAAGGGCGCTCCCGACGACCCCAGCCCGCAGGTCATCCACCTCCCCATGTTCTGCATGCACTGCGAGAACGCCCCCTGCGAGAGCGTCTGCCCCGTCGCCGCCACCACCCACGACGCCGAGGGCCTGAACGTCATGGTCTACAACCGCTGCATCGGCACGCGGTACTGCTCCAACAACTGCCCCTACAAGGTCCGCCACTTCAATTACTTCGACTTCCACGCCACCGACCCCCGCGGCAGCGCCCAGCCCTGGCTCGACATCCCCGACACCCAGCAGCGCACCGCCATCGACCAGATCCGCCAGATGGTCTACAACCCCGAGGTCACCGTCCGCATGCGCGGCGTCATGGAAAAGTGCACCTACTGCGTCCAGCGCCTCAGCGCCGCCAAGATCCACGCCAAGGTCGACTTCGCCAACGGCAAGCGCGAGTCCGAGCTCGTCCAGGACGGCGAGGTCGTCACCGCCTGCCAGTCCGCCTGCCCCACCGAGGCCATCGTCTTCGGCAACCTCAACGATCCCCACAGCCGCGTCTCCCGCCTCCACGCCAACGCCCGCGCCTACGGCATGCTCGACGAACCCCTCAACACCCGCCCCCGCACCAAGCACCTGGCCATCGTCCGCAACCCCGCGACGCCCGCCGGCGCCGCCGATGACGGAGGGCACGCCTGAGCCATGACCACGCTTGCCCCCTCCCAGTCTGACCCGCACGCCACCGCCGCCCTCGTCGACAACGCCTTCGACGACCCCACCCGCGGCCGCGCCCCCCTGGTCCTCGGCCGCCACGACTTCACCTCCGTCACCGACACCATCACCAGCCTCGCCCTGCGCAAGCCCCCCCTCGGCTGGTACATCGGCTTCGCCTTCGCCCTCGGGCTCCTGAGCCTCCTCGGCGTCACGCTCATCTATCTGCTGACCACCGGCGTGGGCGTCTGGGGCAACAACATCCCCGTCGCCTGGGCCTTCGACATCACCAACTTCGTCTTCTGGGTCGGCATCGGCCACGCCGGCACCCTGATCTCCGCCATCCTCTTCCTCTTCCGCCAGAACTGGCGCACCAGCATCAACCGCTTCGCCGAAGCCATGACCATCTTCGCCGTCATGTGCGCCGGCCTATTCCCCGCCGTCCACGTCGGCCGCGCCTGGCTCGCCTACTGGATGTTCCCCATCCC
>JADZCW010000255.1 GCA_020851395.1 Phycisphaeraceae bacterium | reverse complement strand
CTGACCAAGGACATCAAGCGTCAGGCTTACTACGAGAAGCCCAGCGAGCGCCGTCGGCGGGCCATGCGCAAGATGGTCAAGCGCGCTGAGCAGACCGGCACGGTCCGCATGCCCTCGAGCAACCGCGCGGGCAACCGCGAACGCTGAGGTTCACCCGCGCCGGCCGGTCGTCGTACGCGACAGGGGTGCGTCGCGCACGAGGTGCACCGGCCGGGCCGGCGTGCCGGACGGCGAACAACCGTCGTGAGCGTGCCAGGACCGATTCCCGCGTGTCACCGGGCCATGTGTGACGATGTTCGAGTCCACTTCCGGAGTATCCCGGGGGACGGGGACATGGGGAGGGATGGCGGGTGCGGGGTGGACCTGTGATTCAAGTTCTTCCGCTTCATCAGGCGCAACAAGTCGTGTGCATGCGCTAACGGGCATTCTGCTCGTGGTTGTGGTTCTCGGGGATTCTTTTACACGCAAGGAGCCATCATGATCGCTCTGGGATCTCTCGGCCTGTCGTTGGCGCAGGGCAGCGCCGTCATCTCGGGTCCGTCGTTGCCGGCCGCGTTCTACCTGGCGCCGCTGGGCGGGGTGATGGCGCTGATCGCGGCCTATCTTTTCTATGCCTCGATCGTGCGACAGACCGAGGGTGAGCCGGAGATGATCCGCATCGCCGCGGCGGTGCGAGCGGGGGCGTACGCTTACCTCTCGCGACAGCGCAAGGTGGTGGCCATCGTCTTTGCCGTGCTGGTGCTGGTGCTGCTGGGGGTGAGCTTCGGGCTCAACCTTCAGCCGGCGCTGTCGGCGCTGGGCGTGCCGGTGGCGGGGTTCTTCTCGGGATTGTGCGGATATTTCGGCATGAAGACGGCCACGAGCGCCTCGGCCCGCACGGCGGCGGCGGCGAAGCGGTCGCTCAACGACGGGCTGAAGGTCGCCTTCCGCGCCGGCGCGGTGATGGGCCTGTGCGTGACGGGTTTCGCCATCCTGGACGTGAGCACGTGGTTCTATCTGCTGACGCAGGTCTTCCCGGGCCCGTTCCACGGGAGCCTCGCGGCGATCACCACGGTGACGCTGAGCTTCGCCATGGGGGCGTCGCTGCAGGCGCTCTTCGCCCGCGTGGGCGGGGGCATCTACACCAAGGCGGCCGATGTCGGGGCGGACCTGGTGGGCAAGGTCGAGGCGGGCATCCCGGAGGACGACGCCCGCAACCCGGCGACGATCGCGGACAACGTCGGCGACAACGTCGGCGACGTGGCGGGCATGGGGGCGGACCTGTACGAGTCGTACTACGGCGCGATCCTGGCGGCGATGGCGCTGGCGGCGGCCGCGGCGGTGCGTCTGGGGCTCGATCCCTCGCAGTCGTTGCGGCTGGTCATCATCCCCCCGGCGCTGGCGGGGCTGGGCATCATCGCGTCGATCTTCTCGATCTTCCTGATCCGCACGAAGGAGGGCGCCAGCCTGGCGCAACTGCTCCGCAGCCTGGGCGTGGGCGTGTGGGCGAGTTCGCTCTTGATCACCATCGGGTCGGCGTTCCTGCTGCGGGCGCTGCTGGCCGACGTGCCGGGCGTGTGGTCGTGGGGGATCTGGCTGAGCATCCTCAGCGGGCTGGACGCGGGGCTGGTCATCGCCAAGGGGACGGAGTTCTACACCAGCTACGACCATCACCCGACCCAGCGCATCGCCGAGCAGGCCCAGACGGGCCCGGCGACGGTGATCATCGCCGGGATCGCCGAGGGGATGATGTCGACGTGGATCCCTCTCTTGACGATCGTGGTGGCGATCCTTGTCGCGTTCCTGGCGTCGGGGGGGAATGAGACGTTCCTGATGGGGGTCTTCGGCGTGGGCCTGGCGGCGGTGGGGATGCTCTCGACGCTGGCGATCACGCTGGCGACCGACGCGTACGGGCCGATCGCCGACAACGCCGGCGGGAACGCGGAGATGTCGCATCAGCCGTCCTTCGTGCGTCAGCGGACGGACATGCTAGACAGCCTGGGCAACACCACCGCGGCCACGGGCAAGGGCTTCGCCATCGGTTCGGCGGCGCTGACGGCGATGGCGCTGCTGGCGGCCTACGTGACGACGGCTCAGCAAAGCCTCGTGCAGCAGGTGCTGCGCTCGCAGGTCGTCATCTCGGCGGAGAAGCCCACGGCATACCTGCACCACGGCCTGTTCATCGTCGAGAATCCGCAGTTGACCACCGCTGAGTCGGCCGGACGCGACGCGGGGGTGCTGCTGGCGGCGCACAACCGCAAGCGCATCGAAGAGGCCCTCGGGGGTGGGGCGGCCTACACGGCCGAGTACGTCCCGGCGCTCGGCCACTACGAGGCCAAGCTCACGACCACTGTCAACGATCGGCCAACGAACCTGGTGTTTGAGATCCTGCCCGTCTCGACCTCGCCGTTGCCGCGGTTCCTGAGCTTCTACGACGTGTCGATCATGAACCCCCGGCTGCTGGGCGGGCTGTTCCTGGGGGTGATGGTGGTGTTCCTCTTCTGCGCCCTGACGATGAACGCGGTGGGCCGGTCGGCCTTCGCGATGATGCAGGAGTGCCGGCGGCAGTTCGCGATCATGCGGCAGGCCTTCGCGGCCAAGGGCATGAGCGCGGCCGACATCGCCGACCCCCGGAAATGGCCCTACAGCATCGAGCACGAGGGCAAGAGCTACCCGGACTACGCCAACTGCGTGGACATCAGCACGCGTGGGGCCCAGCGGGAGATGGTCGTGCCGGCGATCCTGGCGGTGGTCATCCCCGTGACGGTGGGTCTGACGATGGGCGTGGCCGGGACGATGGGCATGCTCGCCGGGGCGCTGATCAGTGGGTTCGCGGTGGCGATCTTCATGGCCAACGCGGGCGGGGCGTGGGACAACGCCAAGAAATACATCGAGAGCGGGCAGTACGGCGGCAAGGGCTCGGAGGCCCACAAGGCCGGCGTCGTCGGCGACACCGTGGGCGACCCGTTCAAGGACACGGCCGGGCCGGCGCTCAACATCCTGATCAAGCTCATGAGCGTGGTCTCGGTGGTATTCGCCGGGCTGATCGTCCGCTTCGCCCCGATGGTGGCCGACTGGCTCAGACTCTAACCCCCGGCTACACTCTGCGGCCCCCCGGGAGTTCCGGGGGAGAAATCCCAGGCCTCCAGAACATGCCCGACCGCCCCAGCAAGCACCCAACCTCTCTCGGCCCTAAGGCCGAAACCCCGTTCGATCGGCCCAAGCGGACCCGCCGGCATCAGCCCGCGGAGGAGGCGGCTGTCCGACGCTTCGCCGTCGAGACCGCGCGTCTGCTCAGCGACTCGCACTGCGAGGACGTGCTGGTGATGGACGTCCGGGAGCTGTCGGACCTGACGGACTACATCCTGGTCGCCTCGGGCACGTCGGACCGGCAGATCCGCTCGGTGGCGGACGACGTGGTCGACTTGGCCAAGCAGACGGGCATGGGCAAGCTGGGGCG